>CAIOSS010000386.1 GCA_903860995.1 uncultured delta proteobacterium
CCGCCCCTTGCAGTCGGTCCCGGTCCATCGCTTCGGCATGAAGCGGACCTCCGGGTCGCCGCGCGGCCCGTCGATGTCGGCGTCGATGTCGCCGCCCGGGGAGCCGGCGCTCCCCCCCGCGGACCGGGCGCCACCGCCCGAGGACTTCATCGCCGCGAGTACGGCGTCCAGCTTGGATTCAATGCGATCGAGGCGATCTTCGAGGCTGCTCATGGTTGGAATCTCCGTTGTGTGCGCCCGCGGGACGAACCGCGTCGACGCACGCACCCTGCGACATTCCGAAGCATTGCGCGAGTATGTGACGGACAGGGAATGTCACGTAAATTCCCTCGTGTTTTCGAGGTCCCCGGGAGGTCACCCGGGGCGCGGACCAGGCCCCTGGAATCCCTCGGCGCGCAGCGTGATCACGAGCGTGTCGCGGTGCCCGCTCCCCTCGCCCGTCGGCTGGATGGGCGTGCTCTCATGGATCACCCGCGCGTCGTCTAGGAGCACCAGGGTCCACGGCGCGGTGAGGGTGAAGCGCTCTCCCCGCGGTCCGTCGGCCTCGAAGACCCGGGTCTCGCCGCCCTTCACGCCCACGCGCGCGACCAGGAGCACCGCCACGAAGTCGACCCCGTCGCGGTGCGCTCCCTCCGGGGTCGGGCGGCCGATGCCTTCGGTGGTGTCGATGCGAAACTGGTGCGCTTCCACGAACCACCGCGCGACCGCCGGACGCAGCGCCGTGCAGGTGACGGCGAGCGCGCGGAGCAAGGCCCTCCATGCCTCGCGCGCCACCGAGGCGTCGGGCATCGGCTCGAACCACCGCTGCATCCCCCCGTGCAGCGCGTTGTACTCGACGGACTGCCAGTGGGCGCGGTGCGTCGACTGCTCGACACCCGCGGGCGACACCACGAAGCACGAGTGCCGACGGCGACGGTAGTGTCCGCCGTCCTTCAGGTACTGGTCCGCGGGCAACGACTCCCAGTCGGGGCGCAGCGCGTCGAGCGCCGCGAGCGGGGCGCCGCTCCAAGCAGCGACGGCGTCCGGGGACAGCACGGCGTAGCCTCGGTCGCGCACGGCGGCGGCGAGGTGCTCCCGGTCGGTGAACGGCGGCGCGAGGACGGCGGAGGGCATTGGTCCTGTGATGGTGTGTCGCACGACCGCGCTCCCGTCTACCAGGGCCCCGTCCGATGGCCGTACCTTCGTGCGATGGGACTCCTCGACCCGACGCCTCCCAACTACGAGCCGCTCGCGTGGTTGAAGCAACCGCTGGGCGAGCGAGGCCGGATGGTGTGCGAGTCCTGGGCGCTGCAGGGCTACGGGACCCCGCCCGGGGTCTTCCTCTTCTACGCGCTCAAGCTCGCGCTCTACGTCGGCGCGTGGGTGATGTTCTGCGGCTACAGCCCGTCGCTGGGCGGCCCCGCCACCATCGGCTCCTGGGCGCTGCATCCCATCGCGTTCCAGAAGGCCATCGCCTGGAGCCTGCTCTTCGAGGTGCTCGGGCTCGGCTGCGGCAGCGGTCCGCTCGCGGGGCGCTACCTCCCTCCCTTCGGGGGCTTCCTGTACTTCCTCCGCCCGGGCACCACGAAGCTCCCGCTCTTCCCGGGCGTGCCCTTCGTCGGCGCGCCCACCCGCTCGGCGCTCGACGTCGGGCTCTACGTGGGCCTCGTCATCGCGGCGTGTCGTGCCCTCTTCGCGCCCTCCCCCAGCGCCGGGCACCTGCTGCCCATCGTCGGCCTGGTCGCCGCGCTCGGCGTGCTCGACAAGACCATCTTCCTCGCGGCGCGTGCGGAGCACTACTGGGTCACCCTGGTGTGCTTCGTCGCCACCCCCCGCTGGATCGCCGGCGCGCAGGCGGTGCAGCTCGCCCTGTGGTTCTGGGCTGGGGTGTCGAAGCTCAACCACCACTTCCCGACGGTGGTGTGCGTGATGACCAGCAACGGGCCGCTCACCCGCCTCCCGTGGCTGCGCAAGCGCATGTACCGCGACTTCCCCTGCGACCTCCGCCCATCGCGCCTCGCGACCGTGCTCGGCCACGTCGGCACGGCCCTGGAGCTCGGCGTCCCGCTGGCCTTCCTCCTCACCCCGGTAGGCACCCCGCCGGTGGTCGCCGTGGTGATGATGGTCGCCCTCCACGGGTACATCACCAGCCACGTCCCGATGGGCGTCCCCATCGAATGGAACTTCCTCGTCGTCTACGCGGGCTTCGCGCTCTTCTGGGCGCACCCGGAGGTGTCCGTCCTCTCGCTCGGCCCGCTCCCCCTCGCGGCCTTCCTCGCGGTGACCCTCGTCGCGTTGCCCATCGCCGGCAACCTCTGGCCGGGGCGCGTCTCCTTCCTCCTGGCGATGCGCTACTACGCGGGCAACTGGGCCTGGTCGATCTGGCTGTTTCGAGGCGACGCTCACCGCAAGCTGGCGCGGCTCACCACCAGCAGCGCGTGGGTGTACGACCAGCTCGCCCGCTTCTACGACCGCCCCACCGCCGTCGGTCTCGTGGGCAAGGTGATGGGCTTCCGGATGATGCACCTGCACGGGCGGGCGCTGCCGCTCCTGGTGCCGCTCGCGGTCGACCACCTCGACGAGTACGAGTGGCTCGACGGCGAGATCATCGCGGGCCTCGCCCTGGGCTGGAACTTCGGCGAAGGCCACCTCCATCAAGAGCAGCTCCTGGCGGCCATCCAGGCCCAGTGCGGCTTCGAGGAGGGTGAGCTCCGGTGCATCTTCGTGGAGTCGCAGCCGCTCGGCCGCGACATCCTCGCGTACCGGGTGCTCGACGCGAGGAGCGGTCAGCGGTCGGCGGGCGAACTCAGCGTCTCCGAGCTGCGCTCGCGCCAGCCCTGGGAGGATTGCGGCCCGTAGGCGTCAATGGAAGATCGACCGCCGCCCATCCGAAGCGCCAACTCAGACCCTTCGTTCGCGTCGAACGGGCGCGTGAAGACGTCGTCCCTCACCAGAGCCAGAGCGGTCCGAGGTCGAACTCCACCACCTCGAAGGGCTCGGCCCGCACGCTCATGGCACCACCCGCCGTGAGCACCAGCAGCCAACCGTCGGTGACGCGGCGGTACACGTCGAGCGTCTCCGCGTCCGGGTCGACGTGCCAGACGTGGCCGACGCCGTGCCGGTAGTACATGGGCAGCTTCACCATGCGATCGTGCCGCCGGGTCGCGGTCGACAGCACCTCGCACACCCAGTCGGGCACCACCCGAATGGCTGCATCTTCTGGAGCCTCGGGCAGGCGCTCGCGGTGCCAACCTGCGAGGTCGGGCTCGACGAGGTCCGGGCGGTCGCCGAGGCTGAGCTCGGGCTCCGGGAGGAAGATCCACCCGCCCGGGCCGCCGCGACCGCGACGAAACGGCGGCGCGAGCCCTTCGAGCAGCGAGCCCGCCGAGTTCTGATGGCGCGGCCGAGGCTTGGGCATGCTGAACAGCTCGCCGTCGATGACCTCGACGACCACCCCGGCCGGAGCGGACCGGTACGCGTCCGCAACCTCCGTCCGCAGGTTGGGATACTCGGGGTCCCGCGCCCGCGCGGAGTCTGCTGCCATGGCCGCACGCTACCACGCTGCGGAGGCGCATCCCTCCGCGGCCGGAGCGCTTCATGCCGCGCCTCGCCGCGCCCGCGCCTCGCGCCCGCGCCGCGACGCCCGCGGTGATCACGCAGCGCAGTCGGGGCTCGCCCGCGAGGTTGGCATCGTAGCTCCACTCCGCGACGAGCCGCGGGTCGAGCCATTGAGCGCGGAACGCCTGCGCGAGCCGATCGAAGGTCTCCGCGCCGTCTCGCGGCGCCTGGGGTCCGAGCATCGAGGACCGGAGCGCGGCGAGCTCCTTCGGACGCGGGCGCTCCCACCGGCGCGAGGCGAGCACGCTCGCGTTCCAGAACCGCACGGCGAGTTCGATCGCGCGGCGGGCGTCGTCCACGGAGGGGTCGGGCCCGAGCCTCGCGAGCAAGGGGGTCGCGACCTCCAGCACGACCTCGGCCAGGTCGCGCTCGGGCAGGGTCACGACGGTCCAGGAGTGTGGGTCTCGGCGCCTGGTCATCGCTCGCGACCTGTCGCGCACTCCCGCGCGTCGCGCAAGCGCACGGCCGACATGTGAACGTATTCTCGGCACCGCGGGCGGGTGACGGTCGACGACGAGGCGTCGGGCGCTTCGCCAAGGCGCGGATGAACGAAGCCGCGGAGCCTCCGCGCCGCTGTCAGTCGTCTATGTGGGAAGAGGGTTGGCCATCGGTTCGCGGGAGCACCCTCCGCGGTGCAGTCGGCCACGGCCACCGACGACCGCAACCTGTCGCCGCGACCTCGTGAAGGCTCGGAGAGGCGCTCCGAGATCCGCCGCGGTGCACGTGGGCTGCGGTGTCGCACGCGGCGCGCGCACCGGTGCACCGAGCGCCTCGCAGGCGAGCGACAGAGGATGTTCCGGTGGGTGGTACGCGCGCCGTCACGAGGTGTCCCAGGATGATGGTGTCGGTCGTCCGTCGAGCGGCTGTCGTACCAGCCGTCCCGAGCCACATCGCACGCACCGATCGGCGTCGATGCCGGTCAACTCCAGCAGCCGCTCCACCCAGGTCGGCGGCGCGCCATCGACGCTCGACGGCGAGGCGCCGGGGCCGACCGCCGTCGGCTTCGGCGTGGTGGTGGTGGTCGGCGTCGGTGTGAGCAGCACGCGCGCCCGCTCCGGCGTGGTCGTCGCGTGGCAGGGCGCGAGCAGCCCGTAGTGGCGGATGCGCGTGAAGCCCTTGGGGAGCACATGGTCGACGAAACGCCGGAGAAACTCGACGCCCGGGCGGACGGACACCCACGACCTCACCCACCCGCATCATCGCCTTGCTTGCGACGCCTTGCTCTCCGCATGACCGCCACGAGCGCGAGCCCCACGGCCCCCCACGCCCGGACCCGCGTCGACCGCGGCGCCCCGGCCCGACACGAGCAGCCCCCGTCCACGGTGACGTCCGTGAACTCCGCCGCTGCATCCGGTGTGCTGCCCGGCACATCGACCCCTGGCGCATCGACGACACCCGCATCGACCACCCCCGCTTCGTTCGGGGCAGCGCCGCCGTCGTCCTCGTCGTCGATGGGCGGGTCGACCCCGTCGCCGTCCACGACGACAACGTCCGCGAAAGCACCCGCGTCGGTGCCCGCGTCAACGGGGACCACCACGCAGCGCGGCGCGCTCGACCCCGCAGCCGAGCAAACCCGACCCATCGCCGCGCAATCCGTGGAGCGCACGACCGAGCCGCCGTAGCAGTCTGCGATGTACCGTCCGGCGACGCAGATGTCCGTCTCGCCGGTCGCGGGGCACACGCGCGGCGCGCAGCGGGCCGACCCCCCGATGACGGAGCACGCTTGACCCGCGGGGCACGGGGTCGGCGTCGCGCCGCCGTTGGCGTCGCAGCGTAGGAGCTGTCCGCCCTCGATCCAGCAGCCGGTGTGGGCCACGGGGCGCTCGCTCGGCCCCGCGACGCAGAACCCCGACACGCAGCGCGCATCGGTGCTGGCGCGCCCCGCCGTGGAGCACCACCCCGCGAAGGCCCCGCAGTCGCCCGTGCTGATGGCGCCGTTGGAGCACGTCCCGATGGTGCGATCGTTGATGCAGATGGAGGCGCCTCCGCTCGCGGGGCAGGTGCCGAACACGCAGCGGGTGCCGAGGCCGTCGCTCACGCAGCGCGCCCCGAAGGCGTTGCATTCGCCGCGGCCGCAGTCGGCGCTCACGATGACGTCGCCGGCCTCGCAGTGGGCGGTGCACGACTCGATGGTGCGCGCGTTGGTGTTGAGCTCGACGTGGAGGTGATCGTGGTGGGGATGCGGGCCGCCGTAGGGGGAGACCTTGTCGCCCGAGCGGCTGCCGTTCCACTGCGTGCGATCCCATATGATGTACTGGACGCCGAGGCGCTGGGCGTTGGTGACGAGCCAGTTGGCGACGGCGTCGCCGCGGGTGTTGTCCGCTTGGCCACCCGTGGTCGGGATGAAGACGTCGATGGCGCGGCCGGTGCCGTGCACCGAGGTCAGGCTGCCGTTCGCCGTATTGGGTCGGCAGCTGAAGCCACCGTAGCTGCTCACGCTGCTGGGGAAGGTGCGCCGGAGGTAATCGCCGAGCGCACGCGCCGGGGCGCCGAGGCCGCTGCCGCAGTTGCTGCCGCCGCTCCAGGGAGGAGCGCCGTCGTAGCGGACGGACTGCCGCTGCCCGGCCGCGTGAACGTCGCTCGGGAGCCGCCATGCGCCGGCGATCGCGACGGCCGCGAAGTCCATGCCGGGGTCGTCGTCGTCGGACTCCGGGGCGCCGATGCAGGCGACCAGCGCGACGATCGCGAGCGAAGCGCAAAGGGGTCCCCGACGCGCGACTCGATGGGGTGCAGTCATGGCGCTAGGGTATGCCCGTTGCCCGTGTCACCGACAGGGGGTTGGGCGGGTGTTCAACGTAGCGTCGGAGCGCGGCGGGTCAGTCGTCGATGGACCCGTACGCGCAGATCCAGAAGTCCTGCGCCACGGCCGTCGCGTCGGGCGAGTTCATGAGCGTCGTCGTCACGCCGAGGCCGAGGCCCCAGCCGCGGTCGGCTTCGAGAAACGCTCCACCCTCGCGCTGGTAGTGGACCCGTCGGCCCCGGGGGCCTCCAACCCCGACCGCGGACGGTGAACGCGCCGCCGTTGACGCTGCCCACCCCTGGCGCGATACGCTCAGTCCGTGGTCGCCCTGCGTTGCCTCCTCGCGATCCTTGGCGCCCTGGCGCTGGCCGACTGCGGAGGCATGCACGCGTGCACCGCGGAGGGCCTCCCCTGCGAAGAGGCCTCGCGACAGCCGCTACGGGCGACGTCGAGCGGCGGCGCCCGGTCCGCGGCGCCCCTCTTCCCCGCCGCGACGGTGGCCGTCCACGCGCCCTTCGTTGCGCCGGCCTTCGACCCGCCCCCCGCGGCCCCTGCGGCCGATCCGATGCCCGAAGCCCCGCTCGCGCCGCCGCCGCCGATCCCCACGGCGACGGTGACCGACACGACCATCCCTGCTGTGGACGAAGACGAGGGCTCTGGGCGACGCCACGGTCGTCATGGCCGCAGCGGCGGTCGGCACCACGCGCGCCACCGCCGCCATCATTGACCTACACCTCGGGGCCGGCCGGGTTGATCGAGCGCTCGCGACGGTTGTTGGAGGGCTCGCCGCCCGACGGCGGGGTCGAGGGGTTGTTGCCGCCCGGAGCCGGGGTGCTCGGGGGCTCCGGGTCGCCGGGCCGACGGTCGGGGGTGCCGTCCGAGGGGTTGGCGGGCGGCGGCGCGGGGCGTCGCACCACCGGCGGCGGCGGCTCGCCGAACTCGCTGCGCAGCTTGCGCGCGAGGCGCGTGAGGATGAGCGACTCGACGTAGGTCGGCATCAGCGGGATCTGCACGATGATGCGGGCGCCCGGGCGGCCGTCGACCTCGGTGCGCACCATCTCCATCGAGCCCGGCACCGAGCGCGAGCCCTCGCGATAGGTGAAGGTGAAGAAGCCCATCTCCTGGTCGCGCTCGAGGATGGGCAGGCCCATGTCGATGCGCACGAGGCGCACCGCGGCGTTCCACGTAGTCTCCATGGAGTACGGCTCGTCGCGGACGGTGCGCGCCTCCGCGGTGGCCGACGCCAGGGAGAGCACCACCGCCACGAGACCGCCGAGTCGTTGGGACCACATCACCGTCGACCCTGATGGGATCGCCCGCGGGAATGCAAGTTCCTGCAGGGTGCCGGGGTGACGCTAGCCCGCGGAGGCAGCCTCGGGATCGGGGGCCTCGTCGAGGGCGGTGCGCGGATCGATGCGGGCCCACCACAGTGAGCCGAGGCCCGTGATGGTGGTGAAGGTGAACTGGCACGCGTACATCAGGAAGACGTAGACGCTGCCCTTCGAGAGCACCTCGGAGTCCGGGTAGAACATCCGCAGGGCCAGGTAGATGGAGTACTGGAAGGGGCCGAAGAGCCCGGGCCCCGCGGGGAGCAGGATGCCCATCGCGAGCACCCCCATCACGGCGAAGCCCTGCGCCGGGGTCATGGGGAGCCCGCAGCCGTAGCCCAGGAGCCACATGCCGAGGGCGTTGACGGTCCAGTACACGGCCGTCTGGAGCAGGAAGGGGCCCATCAGCGACGGGTCGGGCAGCGAGCGCAGGCCGTCGGCGAGGTCGCCCACCATGCGCGAGAGCCGGGCGGCGAGGCGCTTGCTGACCAGGCCCACGACCGCGGCGGTGAGGCGCTCGGCGAGGCGGCGCGCCGCGAGGAAGAAGGCCAGCACGGCCAGCGCGGCGGAGAACACCGCGACGGTGAGGTACCCGTAGTGCACCACCTGCGCGACCGGGAAGCCGCCGAATACCACGCCCTGTAACGGCAGCCGGGGGACGAACCACAGCGTGGCCGCGAGGAGGAGCGCGACGAAGAGCCCGTCGAGCACCCGCTCGGCGGCGATGGTGCCCAGCGCGGCCGAGCCCGAGATGTTGCCCTCGCGGCGCAGGAGGATGGGCCGCACGACCTCGCCCATGCGCAGCGGCAGCATCATGATGGCGAAGAAGCCCACCCAGGCGTACGCGATGATGCGGCTGGCGGGGACCTTCGCGACCGGGCGGAGGAGGTAGTTCCAGCGCCAGGCGCGGAACCAGTGGACGACCAACAGCGACGCGAAATACGTCGGCACCGTCCACCAGCGCACGTACTTGAACGAGTCGCGGTCGGGCAGCACCGGCACCCCGCCCCGC
>CAIOSS010000387.1 GCA_903860995.1 uncultured delta proteobacterium
CCGGCCCCGCCCCCACGAGTGGGGGCAGGGAGGTCGGAGCGCCAGAGCACTGTGGAAGAAGGGTTTTATGCACCCTCCCCCACTCGTGGCTTCGCTTTACCCAAAAGTGTAGGTCGGTGGCGTTTCCGGCGCCGAGAGCTCTCAT
This sequence comes from uncultured delta proteobacterium, assembly GCA_903860995.1. GTDB lineage: Bacteria > Myxococcota_A > Polyangia > Polyangiales > SCUS01. The sequence goes on from CAIOSS010000387.1 coordinate 146, forward strand.
TCGAAGATGGAAGCTCCCATCTCGATGGCGTGGCAGGAGTTCGCTCACGCGGACTTCGGGCATTGGGCGCGCACGACTCGCGTGATGCAGATCTGGGAACGTCTGTGCTCCCACCCTTCTGGAACCGTACCTCCCACCTTCGAGGTGCCGGCGGAGCGAAAGGGCGCATACCGCTTCCTGGAGTCGTCGAAGGTTCGGTGGGAGCCGCTCGCAGAGGCGGTTCACGTCGCCACCGCGCGCCGATGCAGCGCGCACGCGCTGGTGATCGGCATCGTGGATGGTTCGAGCATCGCGCATACCGATCGATGCGGCGACGACGGCGTCGGACCCGTCGGTTCGCGCAGCAGGGGCGGCCGCGGCATCAAGAGCATGATCCTGCTTGCGGCGAGCTTCGACGGCGTTCCGCTCGGCGTCGGAGCGCACGTGCTCTGGTCGAGGCCGGACACCGCCGATGCGTTGCACGCTCTGCGTCCCCTCGACACGAAGGAGAGCCGTCATTGGACGGGGCTGCAAGAGCAGTTCGAGTCGGATCTTCGGGCCGAAGGCGCGGACACGCGGGTCTGGTATCAGCTCGATCGCGAAGGGGATGCCAGCCACGTTCTGCTGCGCGGCGTCGAGCCCGGCCAGCTGGTGACCGTCCGCTCGAACAAGGACCGCCTCGTCAACGCCTGCTCGCTCCGGCGCAAGCACCTCAAGCTCCGCGAAGCCATCGCGTCGGCGCCCGATCTCGCGGCGATCTACATCGTGGTGCCCCGGGGTCCCAGGAGAACTCCCCGCGTCGCCCGTCTCGAATTGCGCGCCGTCGGCGTGGGCTTCGAGCTGCGAGCGTTGTGGTCCAAGAAGCGGATCGCAGATGTTCATGTGACGGCGGTGCAGGCACGCGAGGTGGGCACGTGTCCCGACGGGGAAGAGCCGCTCGACTGGCTGCTGTTGACGACACTTCCGGTGCACGGGGTGGACGACGCGATCCGAGTCGTACGGGCCTACACGCAGCGATGGCTCATCGAGCGGCTCCACTACACATGGAAGACCGGAACGTGCGGTGTGGAGAGCTCGCAACTCGAATCCTTCGACGCGCTGCGCAAGTGGGCTACCCTGCATTTGAGCGTGGCCGCGCACCGTCAACACGTCCTTCATCTCTCGCGCACGCAGCCCGAACTGCCGGCCGACGAGATCTTCTCGCGCGATGAGATCGATGCAGCCCTGCTGCTCTTCAAGAAGCATCGCAAGGACGCCCCGGCACCCGGCGCGACCCCATCGCTCGGCACGATGGTGGACATCATCGCGAGACTCGGCGGCTACATCGGAAAGAGTTCCGGCGGACCTCCCGGGATCAAGACCTTCGGACGAGGGATGGATCGCGTCGCCGACGCCGCGGAAGTGGTCGCAATACTGCGAGCGAATGGGCACGTACCCACATCGACCGACGGATTTGGGTAAAGCGAAGCCCATGATGGGCGTCGGCTGCGCCCTGTCGGCCCTCATCACGGGCGAGCTCGCCCTCGGGCAGCCGCTGCTCCAGGCCGTGGCCCGCGCGCACACCACCGTGCAACACGCC
>CAIOSS010000388.1 GCA_903860995.1 uncultured delta proteobacterium
GGGAGCGCAACGTCGTGGGCGACGTGTACCTCGGCAAGGTCACCCGGGTGCTCCCGGGCATGAACGCCGCCTTCGTCGACATCGGCCTCGACCGCGCCGCCTTCCTCCACGTCGACGACGCCCTCTCGGAGTCGGAGTTCCGCACCCTCATTCCGGGTGACGAGGAGGAGGGCGACGAGGAGGGCGACGAGTCCCACGGGGACGACGGCGTCGGCACCGCCGAGGGCGCGCCCGAGGAGGACGCCCCAGCCCGCAAGCCCCCCAACGGAGGGCAGCGCCGGAAAGACCCGCGTGCGCAGCGCGCGCCGAGGGTGAACAAGGGCATCCGCGAGGTGCTGAAGGAGGGCCAGGAGATCGTCGTCCAGGTTTCCAAGGGCCCCATCTCCACCAAGGGGGCGCGGGTCACTTCGCACGTCTCGCTGCCGGGCCGGTACGTCGTGTACATGCCGACGGTCGAGCACATCGGCGTCTCCAAACGGATCGGCAACGAGAAGGAGCGCCGGCGCCTCCGGGAGGTCATCGAATCGATGCGCCCAGAGAAGGGCGGGCTCATCGTGCGCACCCTCTCCGAGGGGCTCACCAAGAAGCAGCTGAAGACCGACGTGGCCTACCTCGCTCACCTCTGGGCGGACATCTGTCACAAGCGCGAGGCCAGCAAGGGCCCGACGCTGCTGTACTCCGAGCTCGACGTGCACCTGCGCACGGTGCGCGACGTGTTCGGCCCCGAGGTCGACAAGATCGTCGTCGACGACAAGGACACGCACGGCCGCCTGGTGCGCTTCGTCGAGCAGTTCATGCCCGACCGGAAGGACGACGTCGAGCACTACGCCGGCGACGAGCCTGTGTTCGACGCCTACGGCATCGAGGACGAGATCGGCCGCGCGCTCGCTCGGAAGGTTCCGCTGAAGTCCGGCGGGTACCTGATCATCGACCAGACCGAGGCGCTCTGCGCCGTCGACGTCAACACCGGGCGCTTCGTCGGGAAGAAGGACGTCGAGGAGACCGTCACCTCGACGAACATCGAGGCCGTCTCGGAGATCGCCTACCAGCTACGGCTGCGCAACCTGGGCGGGCTCATCGTCATCGACTTCATCGACATGGACCGGATGCAGAACCGCGAGCGCGTCGAGCGCGCGCTGGTCGAGGCCCTCAAGAACGACAAGGCCAAGACCACCACCGTGCGCATCTCTGAGCTCGGGCTCGTCGAGATGACCCGCAAGCGCACGCGCGAGTCGCTGGGCCGCACGCTCTTCGAGCCGTGCTTCTACTGCGACGGCAACGGGCACACGTCGTCGAAGCTCACCGTGGCCTACGAGATCCTCAGGCAGATTCGCCGGGAGCGCTCGGAGCTCAAGGGCTACTCGATCACCATCAACGCGCACCCCGCCGTGGTCGACTGCCTCAAGCACGAGGCCCGCGAGGACCTCGAGGAGGCCCAGCGGCGGTACATGCGGCAGATCCTGGTGCAGGGGCGACCCGAGTATCACATCGAACAGTTCGACCTCGTCGGCCAGTAACCGCGGCGGGCGCGGCGCGGAGTTCTCCAATGAGCGATGACCATCGACGCAGCGACGACCGGGTCACCATCAACCAGGAGTTCGAGTCCTTCGATGCGTTCATCGAGGAGTACGTGACCAACCTGTCGCGCACCGGGGCCTTCCTGAAGACCCGCTCGCCCCTCACCGTCGGGACGAAGGTCAACCTCCGCTTCACCGTGCTCCACGATGAGATGGAGTTCATCGAAGGGGTCGGAGAGGTGGTGCGGGTGCAGGACGACCCGCCCGGCGTCGGGGTGGTGTTCTCCGAGCTGAGCCCTGCCTCGCAGGCCGTGCTCGACCGCCTCCTGGCGCAGCGAGACCAGCGGAGCGCCTGATGAGCCTCTGGGACCGCCTGAGCGACGGCGTACGCACCGCCCTCGACCGCCCCGCGGGTGCAGCCCAGGGCGCCCTCTCCGACCGGCTCAACCTCCGCGCGCTCTCCGACGAGGTGCTCCGCGCCGAGCTGGAGCGCCGCCGCCGCGCCCGCGGCCGACCCGCGCACGGGCGACCCGCCGCGGACGACGAGCTCACCGCGATGGCCCAGGCCCGCCGCGACCGGATGCGCGGTCGCTCCGTCGCGAAGTGTTACGCCCTGCTCGAGCTGCCGGTCGGGTCACCCCGCACGGACGTTCAACGGGCCTTCCGCACGATGCTCCGGCAGTACCACCCTGATCGGTACGTCGGCGACGTCGAGCAGCATGCCTCGGCGGTCGCCCTGGTGACCTCGCTCGTCGAGGCCTACCTCGCCCTCCTCGCCCAGCACGACCGCCGCTAAGCGCCGCCCTCGCGGCGGCGCGGGGTTGGTCAGTTTTCGACGCGCAGGTACTGCTTCGACATCAGCTTCGACAGCACCTCGCATACCTCGAGGTCGGTGTACGAGACGCGGTCGAGTGCCGTCTCGATGCGGCCGGTGTTGATGACAGCCTGGAGCACCGAGAGTTCTCGCTCGTCGAGGTCTTTCAGCGGGGGCTGGAGGGGGACCGCAAGGCTGAGGCGAGCGCCGAGCGGCGGCAGCGTGGAGAGCAGCCGGCGGCTCTCGTCGAGCTGGCGCATGCCCTCCATCAAGA
>CAIOSS010000389.1 GCA_903860995.1 uncultured delta proteobacterium
AGTTTGTTGCGACACACCCGCAGTCGAAGGTCCGTATCGCCGTGGAAGCGAAGAGCATTCATCGTCGGGACCTCCTGCGCGCCGCGGAAGGCAGCGAAATGCCAACGCTGGAGACCGCGTCGCCTTTGAGGATTGCCACACACGTCCGCCGGCAGATAGCACGAGCAATACCGAAGGCGAATGGTTTTCCGCTGTACGTGTTCGTCGACTTGAACTTGCCGCCCGCTGTCGCGGAGGCGCTCGCTGCACCGACAATGGAGCAGATCAAGCGCTTCATTCAGGCGGTGGACCCGTTGTTCGACGCCTGCGGCGTTCGCGTCGGTCGCGTCATGAACATGCTGGCGATCGTGAATCAGCCCATGCATTTCACCGGCGAGCGGCATTCGGGGGGTGACGTTCTAAATTTTCACTTCACACCTCCTGCAGGTGACTGTAGGTACCCGGCGGGGTCGGCGCATGTGGACGAGGTGAAGGCGGTGATGAAGCGACGGTGACGGACGCGGGTCAGACGAACGGCGGTTCAGGGGTCGCGTTCCAGCAAGCGCTCTGGGTGTGAGTAGGACGTCGAAGGCGTAGCATCGGTGGGATTGTAGGGGGAGCTCGAAGGGTCGAGGATGGCGGCAAGACGACGCCACGTGCCAGCCATCTCTTCGTGGTGAGTCGCGCGGTGGAGCATCGCAGCTCGCAGCGCAGGCGGCAGAGGGGAATGAGGTGAGGTCGGCATACGGCACGATCGGTGGACAGCGTCATCGCAGCGTCATCGAGAGCCGCCGTGGACGTCTTCGTTGCGCCCGCCTGCTGGCGTACGCGATCGATCTCGCTGAGCGGGCTGCTGAGTCAGGAGCCGATGGTACCCTCTCCGTTGGATCGCCGGGACCTCTGCCCAAACGGCCCGCATACGGGACCGAAGCCCTCGTGCTTCAGCCGTCCCGTGACTGCCCCGCAGGCGCCGTTCCCGCCAGCCAAGTGAGGAGGAGGACTCCCTCAATGACCCGGGCTGCGGCTCTCAGATCCGCTCGCAGCAGGGCGACGCGCCAATGCGGGTAACCCATGTTCTTGGCCGCCAATCGAGAGGCCCATACCACGCCTCCCGCTCTGCCGACCCCGGCTGCACGGCAACCCGTGCTCGCCGTGGTGATTCCGAGGGGCACGGTCACGGCACGAGCGTTAATGTCCTAGGATGGCGAACCCGAGGGGAGGCGGTAAGAACAAGAAGAGTGGCGCCCCCGGGCATATTGGGGGGCCGAGCGCGGCGCGCAGCGCAGCGGGAAAGCGGACCGGCGGCAGTGCCGGCGCTGGAGGCTACGATTTTCAGGCGCATGCGATCGCTCTTGTCTCCGCTCACATCCTTGCGCGGCGCCCTCTGAAATGGCTGGAGCCGCTCCACGATGTACCTGCGGCCGTCGCGGCGGAAACGGGGCGAGCTGGCGACGACCTCCGCATTGAGCTTGTCGGGCACTCGGCGGTCATCGAGGCGCAGGCAAAGCAAGGGCTTCGAGGCTTTTCCAAACTCTGTGAGTCGCTTGACGGTCTGATCACGGACTCCACGCACGTTGCCAATGAGCACGGGGTGCTGCTCGTTGATCTGCAGGCCTCGGACGACATCAGGACCACCCTGCGTCGAGATCTGCATCGGTTGCGACAGGGTCGCACAGATACTGGCGAGTTCACCCAGCAACTCCTCGCCTTTCTCCACGAACGGAACGCGGAGGCACTGCTGCCTCGACTGTTCGTTATTCCGCTCGCACTTCTCGAACGGCATGAGGGCAATCGTGAGGCCGCGATTACCCGCCTGGAGCAGTGGCTGGGGGATCCAGAGGCGGCGGAACGGGCATGGACCGCACTCGTCGAGAACGGCCATCGCCTCATTCGCGATCGTGGCCGCAGCGACCGAGGGATGCTCGAGCAGTGCCTAGTGAGAGCGGGAG
>CAIOSS010000390.1 GCA_903860995.1 uncultured delta proteobacterium
CCTCCAGGGTGAGAGCGCGGTTGATGATGAGGCGCAAGTGCAGCTGGCGGGTGCCCACCGGGAGGCGCAGCCCGGCGGTGTAGCGACCGCGCGGCTCGACCTCCCGAAGGCCCTCGATGACGACGTCGGGCTCGGCGGCGGCGACCTCGACGGAGGCGAGGGATACCGCGCGCCCCTCGGCGTCGCGGAGGTCGAGGGAGAGCGCGCCCGCGGCGGTGGGACTGCCCCCGGCGGCGTTGGGCGGCGTGAGGGCGACGGTGTGCACCAGCGGACCCACCTGGTCGGCCGTGAGCGTGGTGGCGCGGGCGTCGCGGCCGTCGGGGGCGGTGCCGCAGCGGAGGGCGTAGGGGCGCGCGGGGTCGAGCGGGCGCGGTCGGTCGGCGGGCATCCACTGCGAGCCGTCGAGGCTGCAATGGACTCCCTGGGGGATCACCAGCGCGGCGCGGCGGCCGGCCCGGGTGGCCGTGGGGAGCTCGCCGGGCTCGACCCGGGGCGCGGCGATCTCGATGCGGACGACGGCCGAGGGGGGGCTCTCGAAGCGCTCGGGGTCGAGCGCGAAGAGCCGCACGAACCACGTGCCCGGGTTGAGCGAGCGGAAGCGCAGCTGCGTCTCCCGCGGCCCGAGGCGCTGCTCGCCGAGGCGGTCGCGGAAGCTCGCGTCGCGGGCGATGTCGACCCGGTACCCGGTGACGTCGACCCCCGCCACGCGGGGCCCCGGGCCGAAGATGCCCTCCACGTCGACGGGCTCGCCGAAGGAGATGGCGCGGGTGCTCGGCGGGCGGCGCCACTGCGGTGCGCGCGGCAGGGGGCGCAGCCGGGCGGGCGGGCGTCCCCCCTCCTCGCGGACGGCGCGGCCCGCGGGGAGCACGTACTCGTTGGACCCGAAGCGCACCCGCAGCCGGCCGCGGGTGACCGCGAGGGCCGTGATGTGGCCCCCGAGCTCGGCGCTGACGGTCGCGTCGGCGCGCCCGGGGAAGACCGTGAGCGCCTGCGTCGCGAGGGGGGCCGACTCGGCGGTGCGCGCGGGCGGGGCGGTGAGCCGGAGGGTGCCGCGCTGGAGGGTGGTGGTGGTCGACGGCGCGACGCCCGGCGCCGTGGGCGCGGCGTTGCCGTAGACGACCAGGAGCGACTGCGGGTCGAGCGCGAGGGTGACGCCGTCGGAGAGGGTGAGCTCGGCGCGGCCGTCGTCGCCGGTGCGCACCCGGGCGCCGCGGGCGAGCGGGGTGTCGGCGAGGGCGGGGGCGAAGGCCCGGCCGCCAGCGGGCATCACGTCGACGCGGCCGCGGACGACGGTGAGGCGCACGGCGGGGAGCGCGCGCTCGAGCGCCGAGGGCGAGGGCTGCGCGGACGCGGGCGGGGCCAGGAGCGCGAGGGCGAGGCCGAGGAGCGTCAGGGCGATCCAACGGGCAACGGGCGATCGCGCGGACGAGGGGAGCACCGGGTACGCACGGAGGGATAGCACCGGTCGCGCCGGGGCGTCGTGAACGCGCGTGGGTGTCAACGTGCGTAGGGACGGCGCGGTGTCGGCCCGCGGACGCGATCGCAGGGTCACAGGTGTGAACGGTGGCCGTGGGGAGGGGCGATATCCACTGGAATACAGGTATTTCGTAGGAGGCTCCGCGAAGAGGTCGGGGTGCGCGCGGGGTGGTACGGCGGCTGCTCAGGGGGTGATCCACGGACTTCGTACGACCTAAGGGAGGTTTTCATGACCCACCGCACCACGCTCTCCACGCTGGCCTTCGCGACGGTTCTCTCCACGCTGGGGTTCACGGTGACCGCGAGCGCGCAGCACCGGCCCTCGGCGGGCGCGCACGTCCCAGCCCAGGACGGCGGCGGGCGCATCTCGATGGACGGCCGCCTGGGGCGGCGCGACCCGGCGGACGACGAGGGCCGTCACCGCCGCGAGCAGGCGGTGACCCTGCGGCGGGGCGACCGGGTGCGCTTCGGCGTGTCGTCCGACGCGCTCGACGTCATGGCGGTGGTCGAGGGCCCCGGGGGGGAGCGCTGGGAAGACGACGACGGCGCGGGCGGGACCGACGCCCGGCTGGTGTTCACGGCCCCGCGCGAAGGGAGCTACCGCTTCATCGTGACCAGCTACGAGGCGGGCGAGACGGGCGCCTACCAGGCCGAGGCGCGGGTGAGCCGCGGCGGCGCAGCGAACGATGACGCGGAGGGCGCGGACGAGGGCGACGCCGACGAGGGCGACGCCGACGAGGACGGCGCCGATGAGCCTGCCGACCCGGCGGAGGCGGCCGCGGCGGCCACCGGGGCGGGGACCACCTACGGGATCTTCGTGGGCATCTCGCACTACGGCGGCGACAACCACGACCTGCCGGGCAGCGCGGCGGACGCGGTGCAGCTGGCGCGCACCTTCCAGCAGGCGGGCTGGATGCAGCGCCACAACGCGGTGGTGCTCACCGACGCGCAGGCGACGGCGGGCGGCGTGCGGCAGGCGTTCCAGGCGCTGGCGCCGCGGGTGCGGCCCAACGACACCCTGGTGTTCTTCTTCGACGGCCACGGCAACCGCCGGGAGCTCGACCTCGTGGGCGCGGACATCACCCGCAGCGAGCTCGGTCAGATGCTGAACCGCGTGCAGGGTCGGCAGCTCCTGGTGCTCGACAGCTGCGAGGCGGGCGGGTTCGCGCCGCTGGTGCAGGGGCAGGCGAACCGCGCGGGGCTGTTCTCGTCGCGTGCGACGGAGAGCTCCTCGACGGCGCCGGAGGTCGGCGCGGGCGGCTGGCTGGCGTACCTCTTCCGCCAGGCGGTGGCGGGCGAGGTGCGGCGCCGCCCGGACGGCTCGGTCGACCTCAACGACGTGGTCACCAACGTGCGCCGACAGTCCGCCGCGCACCGGGTGATGCCCGAGCAGAACCTCGTGGCCGTCTCCGACCGCCGCCAGGGCTTCTCCCTCGGCGGCCGCGGCGACGCCGTGGCGCCCGTCGCGACGGACACCGCGGTGGCCTCGCGCGACCCGTGGCGCAGCCCCGCGCGGCGCCCGGGCGACGTGGCGATGGCCCCGACGGCGCCCGCGGTCCCCTCGAGGGTCCCGATGGGGCCGACCGGGGGGCTCTTCGGCAACAACGACGCGTTCGCGCAGTTCATGGGCGCGGGCGCCGGGGTGGCCGGCCAGGTGCTCGCGGCGATGGTCAAGTGAACGGCGGCTGGTAGCCGCGGGGTCGATCGGGGGAGCGGTACGGGGGGGGGGCGGCTCAGCGCCAGGTGTTGTTGCTGACGGTGTAGGCCTCGACGCGGGTGATGCTCGTGCCCGAGGTGCTGCGCCCCCCGATCGCGAGGAGCCGGCCGTCGGCGAGGCTCACGAGGGGGTAGTACGAGTGCGGGACGTTCATCGGCGCGACGGTGGCGTAGGTCAACGACGCGAAGTTGAAGGCCGTCACCGACGTGAGGTCGCCATTGAGGCTGCCGCCCGCGAGGTAGGCCCGGCCGTCCGAGCCGACCGCCGCGCCGAAGTACGCGCGGGCGATGGGCAGCGTCGGACCGGCGGCGTAGGTGTCCGTGGTGGGGTTGTAGATATCCACCGTGGTGACCCCGGTGGAGCCGCCTTCGGTGTTCGAGCCGCCGAAGATGTAGATGGTCCCGTCGGGGGCGGTGACCGCCGCGGCGCTGGTGCGGGCAGTGGGCAACGACCGGATGGTGGCCCAGGTGTTGGCCGTCGGGTTGTACGCCGCGGCCGTGGACGTAGTGCCGGAGCTGATGATGCCGCCGAAGACGAACACCCGCCCGTCGGCGCCCACGGCCGCCGCGGCGTGGTAGCGGCCGCTGGGGAGCGAGGCGAGCGTGGTCCAGGCGTTGGCCGTCGGGGAGTACGCGTAGACCGAGGTCAATGCCGAGGCGTTGTAGCCGCCGATGGAAAGCACGCGGCCGTCGGGGAGCGCGACCGCGCTGGGCGCCCAGCGCGCGGCGGGCATCGAGGCGCGGGTGGTCCACACGTTGGTCGTCGGGTCGTACATCTCCGTCGTCGCGATGTACGAGCTCTGGTAGCCGCCGAACACGTACACCCGTCCGTCCGTGGCCCGCGCGCCCGCAGCGCCGTAGCGCAGCACCGAGACCGAGCCCGGCGGCGCGGAGGTGCACACCCGCCCCACGCAGCTCTGGCCCGACGGGCACACCATCCCGCAGGCGCCGCAGTGGTTGCTGTCCGCCCCGAGGTTGGCCTCGCACCCGTTGGCCGCGCTGCCGTCGCAGTCGGCGTAGCCCGTCAGGCAGGCCGAGCCGCAGGTGCCCGCCGTGCAGGTGACCATCGTCCCGGGGGTTCCCGCGCCGGGGCACACGCGGCCGCACATGCCGCAGTGGCTGGTGCTGGTGAGCAGGCTGACCTCGCAGCCGTTGGAAGAGCTGCCGTCGCAGTTGGCGAAGCCCGCTGCGCAGGCCGCCACGGTGCACGACCCTCCCGCGCAGGTGCCCGTCGCGTTGGCCGGGGCGCAGCGCACGCCGCAGCCGCCGCAGTTGTTGAGGTCAGTGGCGGTGACGGCCTCGCAGCCGGTGCTGCGGAGCGCGTCGCAGTTGGAGAAGCCCGACTCGCACGCGAAGGTGCACGCGCCGCTCGAGCAGGTGACCCGCGCGTTGGGGCCCGTCGGGCACGCGTTGTTGC
>CAIOSS010000391.1 GCA_903860995.1 uncultured delta proteobacterium
CGCGAAGAGTTGGTGGTCTGGGACATCCTGGAAGACGTGGTGCGCGAGTATCCGATCCTTTTAAACCGCGCTCCGACGCTCCACCGCCTGGGCATCCAGGCCTTCGAGCCCGTGCTCATCGAGGGCAAGGCCATCCAGCTGCACCCGCTCGTCTGCGCGGCCTTCAACGCCGACTTCGACGGCGACCAGATGGCCGTGCACGTGCCCCTCTCTGTGGAAGCACAGATGGAGGCCCGCGTGCTGATGATGTCGACCAACAACATCCTCAGCCCCGCCAGCGGCAAGCCGATCATCAACCCGACGCAGGACATCGTGCTCGGGCTCTACTTCCTGACGCGCGCCAAGGAGTACGCGAAGGGCTCGTTCCGCGTGGACGCCACCGGCGCCGCGGCGATGTCGGGCGTCTACGGCTCCCCGAAGGAGGTGCGCATGGCGTACGACTCCGGCGAGCTCGACCTGCACGCGAAGATCAAGGTGCGCATGCCCGCGGTGAGGGTCACCGAGGCGGGCGACACGCGCCTCTCCGTGGGCCAGGTCATCGAGCAGCAGGACCTCGACGCCATCAACAAGATCGCGGTGAAGGAGGGCCTCGCGCTCGCGCAGGCCGAGGTCACCACGATGCGGGTGGAGTCGACCACCGGCCGCGTGATCATGTCCGAGTCGCTGGCCGAGGCGCTCGAGGACGAGACGCTCCCGTTCTCACTCATCAACAAGGTGATGGAGAAGAAGGCGCTCTCGGCGCTCATCGACGCCTGCTACCGCGCGTACCGCAACAAGAGCACCGTGCTCCTCGCGGACCGTCTTCGGTCGCTCGGCTACGAGTACGCCACGAAGGCCGGCGTCTCGGTGTGCATGGACAACATGGTGATCCCGCCCTCCAAGGCGAAGCACATCAAGGACGCGCAGGACCAGGTCCAGAAGGTCGTCGACTCCTACCAGGAGGGCGTGATCACGGACGGCGAGCGCTACAACAAGGTCGTCGATATCTGGGCCGGCGTCGCCGACAAGGTGGCGAAGGAGATGATGGAGCAGGTCGCCAAGGAGGACGTCATCGACCCGGTCACCGGGAAGACCGAGCGCATGCCGTCCTTCAACCCGATCTGGATGATGGCCGACTCGGGCGCCCGCGGCTCGCAGCAGCAGATCCGCCAGCTGGCGGGCATGCGCGGCCTCATGGCCAAGCCGTCCGGCGAGATCATCGAGACCCCCATCACGGCGAACTTCCGTGAGGGCCTCTCGGTGCTCCAGTACTTCATCTCGACCCACGGCGCCCGCAAGGGCCTCGCGGACACCGCGCTCAAGACCGCCAACTCGGGCTACCTCACGCGCCGTCTCGTCGACGTCGCGCAGGACGCCTGCGTGACGGAGTTCGATTGCGGCACCACCGACGGCATCGAGGTCAGCAAGCTCGAAGAGGGCGGCGACGTCATCCAGCCGCTCGGCGACCGGATCCTCGGCCGCACGGCGCTCTACCCCGTGATCGATCCGATCACCGGCGTGGTGCTCGTGAACGAGGGCGAGCAGTTCGACGAGGAGGCCGTCCGCAAGGTCGTCGACGCGGGCATCGAGGAGATCACGATCCGCTCGGTGCTCACCTGCGCCACGCGGCGCGGCATCTGCGCGCAGTGCTACGGGCGCGACCTCGCCCGCGGCTACCACGTGAACATCGGCGAGGCCGTCGGCATCATCGCCGCGCAGTCCATCGGTGAGCCGGGTACGCAGCTCACGATGCGCACGTTCCACATCGGTGGCGCGGCGCAGGGCGGGGCGACGGCGAGCTCGCTGTCGAACCGCTACGAGGGACGCGTCAAGCTCGAGAAGATGGTGACCACCGCCCGCAAGGACGGTCGCCAGGTGGTGATGAACCGCCACGGCGAGCTGGTCATCGTCGACGCCACGGGGCGTGAGC
>CAIOSS010000392.1 GCA_903860995.1 uncultured delta proteobacterium
GAGCAGGTTGTGCTCGCGCTCGAACTGCTCCAGCTCGATGGCCACGGTGCGCAGCATCGCGCGCCGCTCGTGGAAGGGGAGGAAGGCGCTCTTGAAGCCGTTGAGCAGGATGCTCTTGAGGCTCGGCCAGTCGACGTCCATCTCCGTGTGCACGATGAACAGCTCCTTGCTCACCGTGGTGTCGGTGATGAGCCGGTTGTCGGTGTTGACCGTCACCCGCACGCCGAGGTCTTGATAGAACTTCAGCGGGTGCGAGCGCAGGTCGCGCACGGCGCCGGTCTGCACGTTGCTCGACGGGCAGCACTCGAGCGGCACCCGGTGGTCGGTGATGTAGTGCAGCAGGTCGCCGTCCTCGCGGAGGCGGCAGCCGTGGCCGATGCGGTGCGCGCCGCAGACGTGGAGCGCCTGCTCGATGGACTCCGGCCCGTAGGCCTCGCCCGCGTGGATGGTGCAGTTGATGTTGTTGTTGCGGATGAGCTGAAAGGCGTCGCGGTGGTGCTTGGCCGGGTGGTCGTACTCGGCGCCCGCGAGGTCGAAGCCCACCACGCCGCGGTTCTTGTACGCCACCGCGAGCTCGGCCATCTCCAGGGAGCTCTCCGGGGAGATGTTGCGGATGCCGCAGATGATCACGTTGGAGTGGATGCCGAAGTCGTCCTGGGCGCGGCGCAGCCCGTTGATGACGGCCTCGACCACCTTGGTGAGCGAGAGCGAGCCCCGGGTGTGCAGCATCGGGGAGTAGCGCACCTCCATGTAGCGCACGCCCTCGGCGGCGGCGTCTTCGCCCAGCTCGTAGGCCACGCGGGTGAGCGCCGCCTCGGTCTGAAGCACCCGGAGGGTGATGTCGAAGGCCTTGAGGTACTCCGTGAGCGACCCGGTGTTCTCGCCGACGTGCATCGCGGCCGCGAGGCCGGCCTCGGTGGTGGCCGGGAGCTCGATGCCGTCCTGGCGCGCGAGGTCGAGGATGGTCGCCAGGCGCAGCGAGCCGTCGAGGTGCACGTGGAGGTCGGTCTTGGGCAGCTTGCGGATCTGTTCCAGCGTCAGCGTCGTCATCGCAAGGCTTATACCCGCCGGGACACCCCGCTGCCCACATCGATGCGGATCTGTTGACGCGACCCCCCCCCCATAGGCGTTACCCGTCGATTGCAGGGCGGGCGGGGCGTGGGACCGGGACGAGCACGCGCCCACGACGGCGCAGCGGGCGGAGGAGTAGGAGCGGGGCGGGCAGACGCTGCGGGCGCCCCGACGCCCCGTGATACAACCCCGGCCTACAGCCATGACCGACGCCGTGCGGGTTGAGACGTTCACCTACGAGATCCGCGGCGCCGACGCCGCCGTGCACACCGACCTCCTCGACGCGCTCCACACCGCGCGCCTCCCGCTGCCCGGGGCGTGGCCCGGCGCGCGCCTCGTGGTCTTCGTCACCGGCGTCTGCGAGCAGCCCTTCGAGGCCGCGCTCGCGCTCGACCGGGTCACCCGCTCGTCCGTCGTCGCCGCCAACGTCGAGCCCGACGGCGAGTTCTCCATCGAGCTGTCCGTGCGCCTCGCGGAGCTCACCGCGCTCGCGGGCGATCCCCGCCGGGTTGACCTCGTGATCGACGGTCGCCCGCTCCAGCTCGCGCGGCTCCAGCTCATCCCGTCGAGCCTCCTCCAGGAGCCCGAGTCCTTCGAGCTGCGCGAAGCCACGGACTCGCTCCTCGTCAACGCCCCCGAGCGCCAGCTCTTCGACCTCCAGAACCCCGAGGAGGGCTTCTGGATCGGCACCGGCCGCTGGCGACTCCGCCTGCTCGCCGACTGGCGCCGCAGCCCCGACGGGGAGCCCTTCACCCTCGACCCGAAGCCCTCCGACCTCGTGCTGCGCACGAAGCACCCGACCTTCTCCGTCGAGGTCGTGCGCGAGGACCCCTCCCGCCGCGCCGGCGGCCGAAGAACATACACCGAGCTGTATGTCGACACCTCGCACGCCTCCCTCGTCGACGCCGTCCCCCCGGAGGGCGCCGACCTCCCGATCGACATCGTGGTGCTCCACCCCCTCGCCCTCGCCCCCGTCGAGGGCATGGACTCCCCCGCGCTCTTCCTCCGCTGGACCCGCTCGGTCGCCCTGCGCCTGCGCGACCCACGCTCGTCACTCCCGACCTTCCGCCGCCTGTCGGGTGTAGGCATCGACTTCGGCACCACGGCCACCGTCGCGGCCTTCACCCACCAGGGCTACCGCTCGCTCATGCGCCTCGGCTCTCCCCCCGACGCGCGCACCAACCCCGCCGAGAACCCCACGGTCCTGCTCATCGAGGACCACGAGCGCCTCTGGGCCGAGCTCGGCGCCCGCACCGACGGCCGGCGCTTCCCCGACCTGCTGCGCGTGGTGCAGGCCTCCCACGCGGCGCGCGAGAAGCTCAGCGAGTTTCCCAACGCGGTCGTCACGGAGATCAAGTCGCTGCCCGAGCGGGTCTTCGCCCTCGACCAGGCGCCGCAGCTCCGCGACCGCGAGAAGCGCGCCGACTTCCTCCTCGACGAGCCCCGCGTGCGGATGGTGGTGCGCGCCTACGGCTACCTCCTCGGCCGCGCCATCAACCGCCCGGGCCAGGAGGTGTTCCTCCGCTACTGGCTCACCTACCCCGCGGAGTTCGACGAGCGGGCGCGGGCGCTGCTCATCGAGGAGCTGCGCTCGGGCATCCTGCTGTCCATCCCGGAGGGCATCTCCGCCGACGAGGTGACCGTGCAGATGCGGGCCACCGAGCCCGAGGCCTACGCCGCGGAGGTGTGCCCCGAGCTCGCCGCGCACCCGGCGTTTGCGCCCCTCGTGGAGAAGTTCGGCGAGCTGCGCTTCGCGGTCTTCGACTTCGGCGGCGGCACCCTCGACATCGCCTGCGGCCGCTACCGACCCGCGACGCCCGAAGAGGAGAGCGCGTCGGGGTGCACCTCGGTCATCGAGACGCTGCAGGTCGCGGGCGACGACCACCTCGGCGGCGACTACCTCACGCACGAGCTCGTGTGGCTTGTGCACCAGCACCCCGAGCACCTGCCCGAGATGGAGGTCCGGGAGGTGCCGATGCAGCGCCCGGTGACCATCCCCGAGAACAAGCTCGCCCGCGCGCCGCAGCTCTACAAGCGCTCGCTCGCCGCGCGGCAGAACAAGGTGCGCTTCCAAGACGCCCTCGCGCTGGAGCAGGTGAAGTTCAAGCGGGCCAACGAGATGGCGCGGGTGGACTCCCTGGTGGCGCGCCGGCTCGACGAGTCCGAGGTGGCGCTGGAGTCCCTGAAGAACGACCTCGCGGGCGTGCAGAAGCGCCTGAGCACCCACCTGGAGGAGCGCGTGCGCGACGGCGCGCGGCAGCTGGCCAGCATGATCGCGTCGACCCCGTGGGAGCCTGGCGCCGCGGGCTCGCTCGCGCCCGCGAGCGGGTGGCGGGAGCGCGGGGTGGTGATCCTGCTGGCGGGCAACAGCTCGCGCTCGGACTACGTCGAGCGGGCCCTCGCGCAGGCCCTCGACGCGCCCGACCTCAAGGTGTGGACCCCCACCGACGACTTCGCCCCGCAGGGGGTGGTGCGCTACGAGACGCCGACGCGCTTCGAGCGCGGCGCGGAGATACTGGGCGTGACGCCGAAGACCGCGGTGGCCCTCGGCGCGCTGCGCATCGCCAACCGCGACGTGCACCTCGTGCGGGCGGCGCAGGGCTTCAGCTTCTTCGTGGGCGACCTGCGGGGCTTCCCGCCGAAGTTCACGGCGCTGCTGCCCATGGGCACCCTGCCGCAGAGCCCCGAGCCCTTCGGCGATCACTACCTCGACTTCGGCCCCTGGAACGGCCAGAAGCCCCTGCGCATCGCCAAGGAGTACGAGCCCGGGCGCATGAGCGCCAACGACCCGCGGATCATCTCCGTCCGCCCGGAGATCCCTGCCGACGCGACGGGGCGGCTGTACGTCTGCCCGGCCTCCCCCACCACGGTGATGGTGCACCTCGTGCTGGCCGACGGGACGGCGGTGCGCACGGCCCTCAACCTGGCGCCGTACTTCGCGTGATGGGCACCCCCGACGACCCCATCGCGAAGGCCTGGACGGTGGCGCTGCGGGCGCAGCTCGACGCCGTGGTGGCGCAGTTCGAGGCGCAGCTGCGGCAGCACGTCGCGTACAGCAACGCGCAGCACGGGCGCGAGCTCGCGGGGCTCAACGCGCGCATCACCGAGCTCGACCAGTCGCTGGTGGCCTCGCGGGCGGTGCAGTCGCAGCAGGCCGTCGAGCTCACGCGCCTGCTGGGCGAGCGCGAGCGCTGGACCCTGGAGGCGCGGCAGCTCCAGGAGGCGCTGCGGGCGCAGGCGGCGGAGGTCGAGCGGCTGCGCGGCGCGCTGAGCGAGCGCGACGACGAGGCGCGGGCGCTGACGGCGCAGGTGCAGAGCCTGGACGCGCAGTTCGCGGCCGAGCGTGACTTCGTGGCGGCGCTCACCGCGGTGGCGGCGTCGTCGCTGCTCTTCGACGCGGCGCAGGCGACCCTCGGGGCGGCGCTGGAGCCCAC
>CAIOSS010000393.1 GCA_903860995.1 uncultured delta proteobacterium
GACGTCCTTCGGGAAGCAGCTGCCGCCGTAGCCCGCGCCCGGGAACAGGAACTTCGACCCGATGCGCTGGTCGCTGCCGACGCCCTTGCGCACGGCGCCCACGTCGGCCCCGACGGCCTCGCAGAGGCGCGCGATGTCGTTCATGAACGAGATGCGCGTGGCGAGCATCGCGTTGGCGACGTACTTGGCCATCTCCGCCGAGCGCGGGTCGACGAAGAGCAGCCGGTCGTGGTTGAGCTGGAGCGGCGCGTAGAGGCGGCGCATCGCCGCGCGGGCGAGCTCGTCACGCACCCCGAGGAGCACCCGGTCGGGCTTGAGGAAGTCGTTGATCGCATCCCCCTCCTTCAGGAACTCGGGGTTCGAGACCACCGAGACCTTCACGCTGGCGCGCTCGACGAAGAGGGCGTGCACGAGGTCGTTGGTGCCGACGGGCACGGTGCTCTTGAGCACCACGACGGTGTCGCGCTTCAGCAGGGCCGCCAGCGACTCGGCCACCGCCAGGACGTGCCGGAGGTCGGCGCTGCCGTCCTCCTTCGGCGGCGTGCCCACGGCGATGAAGACCATCTCGGCGTCCTCGACCGCCGCGGCGAGGTCGGTGCTGAAGGAGAGCCGCTCCTCGGCGACGTTGCGGCGCACCAGCTCCTCGAGGCCCGGCTCGTAGATCGGGATGCGCCCCTCCAGGAGGGCGTCGATCTTCCCCCGGTCGCTGTCGATGCACGCGACAGTGTTGCCAAATTCCGCGAAGCCTGTCCCGGCGACGAGGCCCACGTAACCCGAACCTACGACCACGATACGCATGGAGCGCCGGGTATCACCGCGATCGGGCGACCGCAAGCGCGAGCGCGACGGTGGCCACCACCACGCCCGCCAGCGCGAGAGCCCAGGGCCGGCGGGAGGGGCGCGCGGCGTCGGCCAGGGCCTCGGAGAGCGCCGTCGCGGTGGGGTAGCGTTCCTCGCGAGCGCGGGCGAGCGCGCGAACCGACCAGGCGTCGAGCCCCCGGGGCAGCGACCGGTCGACCGCGGAGGGCAGCGGGATGGGGCGCGCGAGGATCTCGACGAAGAGGTCGGCGACGTTGGTCGAGGGGAAGGGCGCCCGCCCGACCACGAGCTCGTACGCGATGACCCCGAGGGACCAGAGATCGGCCCGCGCGGCGACCTCGCGGGAGGCCTGCACCTGCTCGGGAGCCATATAGAGGGGCGTGCCGAGGAGGGCGTTGGCGGCCGTGAGGTTCGCGTCGCCGATGAGGTGATCGGCGAGCTTGGCGTAGCCGAAGTCGAGCACCCGCACCGCGACCGCGTCGCCCTCCAACAGGAACACGTTGTCGGGCTTGAGGTCGCGGTGGATCACCCCGGCGGCGTGGGCGGCGTCGAGGGCGGCGGCGATCTGCGCCACGACAGTGAGGCACTGCGCTCGGGCGACGGGCCCTCGCGCGAGCCGCGACTCGAGGGTCTCGCCGCGCAGGAGTTCCATCGCGAGGTAGGGGCGGCCGCGGTGGTGCCCGTGCGCGATGACCCGCACCACGTTGGGGTGCGCGATCGACCCGGTGGCCCGCGCCTCGCGCTCGAAGCGCTTCACCGCCACCTCGTCGCCGAGCAGGTCGCTGCGCATCACCTTGACGGCCGCGTCGCGCCCGGTGCCGTGCTCGCGCGCCGCGAACACCTCACCGCTCGACCCGGTCGCGAGGGGACTGAGGAGCTCCCAGCGATCGTCGACCATAAGTCCCGGTCTGAGTGCGGAGCTGACCACGTTCCGTAGCTTCATAGTGGCCGTCCCGGGGCCTGCGCAACACTCGGCGTCGCCCGAATGTCGCCGCGGCCCCTGGACTCGCGGTACGCCGTCGCCCCGATGGACGCCCTGCTGCTCTGCGCCGGCCTCGGCACCCGCCTCCGACCCCTCACCGACGAGCGCCCGAAGCCCCTGGTGCCGGTGCTCGACCGGCCGCTCGCGGCCTTCGCCCTCGATCACCTCGCGGCGGCGGGCGCGCGGCGCATCGTCGCCAACGCCTTCCACCTGGCCGAGCAGATCGAGCCCGCCCTCGCGCCGCTGTGCGCCGCGCGCGCCCTGTCGCTCGCCGTGCTCCGCGAGGCGACGTTGCTCGGCACTGGCGGCGCCATCCGCCACGCGCTGCCGCACCTCGACGACGACTTCGTCGTGTTCAACGGCGACGTGCTGGCGCGCCCCGACCTCGCGGGGGCCCTCGCCACCCACCGGGCGCTCGGGGCGCGGGTGACGATGGTGCTCCGCGAAGACCCGCGGGCGACCGCCCTCGGCGCCATCGAGCTCGACGCCGGGGGGAGGGTGCGTCGCATCCTGGACGAGGGCCCGAGGGCGGAGGTCGCCACGCGGCGCTGCGTCTTCACGGGCGTGTACGTGGTCTCGCGCTCGGTGGCCGACGACCTGCCCGCCGAGGGCTGCGTGGTGCGGCACACGCTGCGCCGGCTGCTCGCGCGCGGGGAGGTCATCGCGGGCGTCCTCGACGACGGGCCGTGGTTCGACCTCGGCACCCTCGATCAATACGCCGCGGTGAACTTCGCGCTCGCTACGGGCGTGCTGCGCTGGCCCGGCGTCGTGGCCCCCGGCGACGGCATCGTCGCGCCCCCGGGCATCGCCCGCGCGGGGTTCTCGTCACCGCTGATCATCGGGTCGGGCGCGGTCGTCGCGCCCACCGCCACGCTGGCGCGCGCGATCCTGTGGGATGGCGCGACGGTGGTGGCGAGCGTCCGGGACGCGGTGGTGACGCGCCGGGCGGTGGTGCCGCTGCCCGCGAGCGTGGGAGCGTCTTGACGGCCCGATCGATCTCCGTATAGTCCGCGCCCTCCGAAGGTTTACAGGGCAACTCATGAACACTCTTCCTGGTTTGATTGGTAAGAAGCTCGGGTTTACGCAGGTCTTCGACGCGGCCGGCAACGTCGCCCGCGTGACGGTGGTCGAGGCGGGTCCTTGCGTGGTCGTGCGCAAGCGCACCGAGGAGAAGGACGGCTACACCGCGATCCAGCTCGCGTTCGGTGAGCGCCGCGCCAAGCTGACCTCGAAGCCCCTCCAGGGTTACTACGACAAGAGCAAGGCCCCGGCCCGCACGGTCAAGAACAAGCAGGGCCACGACATCCAGGTCTATCCCCGCACGCTCAAGGAGATCCGCCTGAGCGCTGCTGACGCGGCCAAGTACAACGAGGGCGACGTCCTCACGGCGGCCGACCTCTTCAAGGAGGGTCAGTTCGTCGACGTCAGCGGTACGACCATCGGCCGCGGCTTCTCGGGCGTCATCCGCCGCCACCACTTCGCGGGCTTCGTGTCGTCGCACGGTACCCACGAGTACTTCCGTCACGGCGGCTCCATCGGCACTAACATGACCCCGGGTCGCACGCTCCCGGGCAAGAAGATGCCCGGTCAGCACGGCAACACCCGCTCGACCATGCAGAACCTCAAGGTCGTCCGCGTCATCGCCGACCAGAACCTCGTGCTCATCGAGGGCGCGGTCCCCGGCGCGGCCGAGGGCATCGTCACCGTCCGCGGCGCCGTCAAGAACGGCCGCCACGCCTGATCCGTCCGTTCCGTGAAGCCCGGCGGCAAGCCTGATCCGTTCACCGCCCGGGCCCACAAAGAGGGCTTCGCCGCCCGCTCCGTCTACAAGCTCGAAGAGATCGACCGGCGCTGCAAGCTGCTGAGACCCGGACTCCACGTCCTCGACCTCGGGGCCGCCCCGGGGAGCTGGACGCAGTGGATGGCCACCCGCATCGGGCCGAAGGGCCGCATCGTCGCGGTCGACCTCACGCCCCTCGGCGTCTCGGTCCCGGCCACGGTGCAGGCGGTCGAGCTCGACGTGCTGGCGGCGCCGCTGGAGTCTTTCGCGGCGCTCGGGCCCTTCGACCTCGTGGTCTCGGACATGGCTCCCCACACGACCGGCATGCGGGAGGCCGACGCCGCGCTCTCCGCCGAGCTGGTCGATCGCGCAATGACCATCGCCGACAGCGCGCTGCGCCCCGGCGGACACTTCGTGGCGAAGATCTTCCAGGGCAGCGAGTTCGAGGCAGTGCGCAAGCGCCTGCGCGAACGCTACGCCACCGTGAAGGTCATGAAGCCCGAGGCCTCCCGCAAGGAGAGCGTCGAGATCTTCCTCGTAGGCCTCGACCATCGCCCCGCGGCCTTACCCACGACGTAAACAGCCCATGACCACCCCCGACCCGAAGTCCACGACCCCGACGATGGTGCGCGCCCCGGTTGGCGCCACGGTGCTGGAGATCGACTGGGCCGATGGGCACACCAGCGTGCTGCCCAACGGCTTCATGCGGGGGTACTGCCCCTGCGCCGGATGTCAGGGGCACTCCGGCGAGATCAAGTTCATCCCCGGGCAGAACTCCGAGATCGCCTCGATCGAGGAGGTGGGCGCGTACGCGCTGCAGTTCACCTGGGGCGACGGGCACGGCTCGGGGATTTATACGTTCCGCTTCCTGCGTAGGCTGGGCGAGCTCCGCGCGGCCGAGGGTGCCGATGACGCGCCTCGCCCCCCGATCCCACGCTCGGTCACCTGATCGCTCGCCGGAGCTATAGGGCCCGGCCGCGCCTCAGGTATCACCGCGACCGTGCAGCGCTTCGTGATGGACCGCGGCGCCGACGCGTGGCTCCAGAAGCCCTTTACGCCCGCGCGGCTGCTGGACGCGGTGCGCCCGTTCCGTTGATGCGCGCCCCGTCGCCGCTGGGCGCGCGCGCGCAGGAGGAGCTCTTCGCGGAGGCCCAGGACCTCGACGCCGACGTGCACGCGCTCCTCGACGACGCCACCGCGGCGCTCGCCGGCCGGGTCGCTGCCATGCGCTCGGGCGCGCCCGAGGCTGATTCGCGGTGCGTGTGCGCTGCTCCCTCGACCACATCGACGCGGCGCTCGCGGCGGCGCGGGCGCGGGCCGCGGAGCTCGGCGAGGTCATCCGCTGCCTGCCGACGGGCGAGGTGCTTGGCGACGAGATGGAGGTCGACGTGCTGCTGGCGACGAGCGCGCCGGCGGCAGCGGTGTGCAACGCGCTCGAGCGCGTCACTGTGGACGTCCTTACGCCAGAGCTCTCCGCGGGTCCGCCGGAGGTCCCGGGCGAGCGGATCGACGTGCTCTCCCGTCCGCGGGGGGCGAGGGTCGTGGGGGTGAGGGTCGACCGCATCGTGTCCAGGCGCGACGTGGTCATCAAGCCCCTGGGCCGGGGCCTTCGCGACCTGTGAGGCTTCGCGAGCGCGGCGGAGCTCGGCGACGAGGGTGTCACCCTGGTGCTCGACCCCGCAGCGCTGCTGGAGGACCTGCTCGCGAGCGGGCCGCCATCGAGCTGGTGTCCGCGCTCCGCGATCCCGCGGCGACGCCCGGGCTGATCGACGCGCTCGCGCACCGCGACCCGGTGGTGCGCATCGGCGCGCTCCTCGCGCTGCAGTCTCGCGACGCGTCCGCGCCGCTCGCGGCGCTGCACGCGCTCAGCCCATCGGTCCCGGGTCCGCGGCTCCACGCGCTGGTGCGGAGTGGCCGACCGATGCTGGCGCTCGAGGCCCTGGCGATGGCGCTCGCGTCGGCGCCCGCGGAGGCGATCGAGCTTCAGTACGAGGCGCTAGGGCCCGGAGACGCCTCGGTGCGCATCGCGGCGGCCTCGTCGCTCGACACCGCTTCGCAGGACGCGCGCGCCCGGCTCTACCTCGGGTGGACGGAGGAGCGGGACCCGGAGGCCGCGATGCACATCGAGCGCTTGTTGGAGGGCGGGGTGGGGTGAGCGCCCCGCGGGAGCTGACGCTGTCGATCGGCGGTCAACGACCGGTGCGGACGCGCTGCATCCAGGCGGCGTCGGAGACGGTGCCCACGAGGCGGGCGCGGGTGCGCTCGAAGAGGCCCGCCCACTGCGTGCGCTCGGCCGCGGTGTAGGTCACCTGCTGGATGCCGCGGGTGGTCATCGCCCGCAGCGCGCTCGCGTCGTCGCGCTCGACGTTGCGACCGATCAGCGTGTTGAACTGCTGGATCACCTCGCGGGTGGTGGTCTGCTGCTCGGGGGGGAGGGTGTTCCAGGCGCGGCGCGAGATGACGATGCCGCCGACGCTATAGCTGTTGGCGCCCTCGGAGACGAAGTTCGCGCGCGTCGACCACTGGAGGGCGAGGGCCGCGAGCGGCGGCGCGATGAAGGTGTCGATGCGGTTGGTCTGGAGGGCGCCGAGAACCTCCGGGAGGGAGAGGGGCACGCCCTGCGCGCCGGCCTCGCCGTACAGCGCCGGGAGGATCACGTCGTCGCGCCAGATCCACGGGCGCACCTGCCGGAGGTCGCCGGGGTTGTGGATGGCGCGCTGCGAGAACAGCCGGGGATTGCCGCCCGCGCCCCAGGACACCAGCACGAAACCGTTGGTGTCGAACTGCCGCTCGATCTCCGGGCCCAACGCCGTGCGCGAGCGCTGCATCGCGGCCTCGTTGGGGAACATGCCCGGGAGCATGAACGCCAGGGTCGGCCGATGGATGAGCCCGAGGCCGGTGCCCGTGACGACCGCGCCATCGAGCCTGCCCTGGCGCATCTTGCGCACCACCTCGGACTCGTCACCCTGCACCCCGCCCGGATAGAACCGCAGCGCCACCGCGCCGTTGGTGCGTCGGCGCAGCTCGCGGTTGGCCGCGTCGAGGCCGCGCATCCACGTCGAGCCGCTCGGCGCGAGGGTGGCGACGGAGATCAGCCTCTGCGCCTCGGCGGCGCTGCCGAGGGTGAGGGCGGTGGCGAGGGCGATGGACCATCGGGAGAGTGGCTTTGACATGGAGCCCGTATCCTTCCCCGAAGGCCAGTTCTTCCGCAATAGCCTCCATGACGGAGGCATCCACGCCGCGGTCACCATTGAATAGCTCCGTCGTCTCCCCTCCCGATGCCGCGGTGGCCGTCCCGTGGCGCCGTCGTACGATCTGTCCCAATACCACCCATGGCGCCTGACCAGCCCCCTCCGCCCGACACCCGCGACGCGGCCCAGACCCTCGACGACCTCGAGGAGCTTCTGAAGCGAATCCCCGGCGCCCAGAAGGTGATCAACGAGCTTCGCGACCTGCGGGCGCTCCTCGTGGGTCGCCGCGCCCCACGGGTCGCCGTGCTGGGTCGTCGCGGCAGCGGAAAGTCGTCCCTGGCCAACGCCCTGCTCGGGCGCGAGCTGCTGCTCGTCGGCGCGGTCGAAGACACCACCGCGGCGCCCGCGTGGGTCGACCTGGCGGTGCAGGGCCGGCAGGTTCGCTGGCTCGACACACCGGGGCTGCGGGCGGGCGGCCGCCCCGAGCGTCGGCAGGAGGTCGAGCGTGCGCTGCGGGCCGAGCGGCCCGACGTGATGCTCTGGCTCTTCAAGGCGAGCCAGGTCGACGCCGGGGTCGACGAAGACCTCGCCGAGCTCGTCGCGCTTCGGGCGGCGGTGACCGGCGCGGGCGGCGTCGTGCCGGTGGTGGTGGTGATCACGAAGGTCGATGAGCTGCCGCCCACCGATCGACGCGCGCCGCCCTATGAGGCCGACCCCGAGAAGCGCGCGGCGATCGAGCGCGCGAGGGAGAC
>CAIOSS010000394.1 GCA_903860995.1 uncultured delta proteobacterium
CGACGGGCACGGCGACGGGCACGGCGACGGGCACATCGGGGGTCGCCACCGGGGCGATCACGGGCGCCGCGACCACGGGGGGCGCGCACTGACACGCCCCGAAGGTGCCGTCGGCCTGGCAGAGCTGCGCGCCGGCGGCGCCCGACGTGCAGGTGCACGGGTTGCTCGCGCCGGTGACGCAGGTCGAGGCCCGGTTGCGCTCACAACCGAGGCCGAGGAGGAGGACGATCGCCAGCGCGAGGGAAGCCTTCATGCTCGGGAGGCTACCCCACGAGCCCGACGAAGTGGGCGCCGTCCGCGCGGGGGAGTCTCGCGGCGACAGCGTCCGCGCTACAGTGACATCCCTCCCCCGGATGTCCCACCCGACCGCCCGCGAGCCCGCCGCCTCCGCCCGACCAGCGCCGCCTGGACCATTCTCCGCGCTCGCCTCGGACGACGAGCTCTCGGCCATGGCCGCCCACATGGGCGCGCTCGGCAGGGGGCGCTGGGCCTGGTGCGTGGGCTTCTTCTTCGACGTCTTCGCGCTGCGGGTGGTGTGGCCCGGGGCCTCGTGGCGCGTGGTGCTCGGCGCGCGCGCGCTCGGCGTGCCGCTCCAGCCCGCGCTGGCCTGGGTGGCCCGCCGCAGGCACCTCCCGGCCCCGACGGTGGGCCGGCTCACGCTTCTCTACACCCTCGCCGCGGTCGCGCTCATGGGCGTGTCGGCGGCGGAGTTCGACGGGCTCACCAGCCCGTACGTCTTCTCGCTGGTGTCCTTCGCCATGGCCGCGCCGCTCGTGGCCGAGGTGCGCCGCTCGCGGCTCTTCCTCCTGTTCGGCGCGTGGTTCGTCGTCTGGACCGCCGTGCTCGCCGTCGCCGCGGCCTACAGCCCCGCCGTCGCGCGGCAGTGGCACGACACCCGCGCCCTCACGGTCTACTTCGGTCAGTGGCTCTTCCTCACCCTCATCTTCGGCGCCGGGATGCAGGCCGCGTTCGAGATCGGCGCGCTCCGCCGTCAGCTCCGCGAGGCGCGCAAGCTCGCAACCTACCGCCTCAAGGTGCGCCTCGGCTCCGGCGGCATGAACGAGGTGTGGCTCGCCTGGGACGAGTCCCACCACCGCGACGTGGCGCTGAAGATCCTGCACGACCAGCCCTCCGAGGCCGTCGCGCAGCGCTTCGAGCGCGAGGCCGAGGCCCTGCGCTCGCTCTCCTCGCCGCACACGGTGCGGGTGCTCGACTTCGGCGCCAGCGACGACGGCGTGCGCTTCCTGGCCATGGAGCGCCTCGTCGGCATCGACCTCGAGCGCCTCGTGCGCGACGACGGCCCGATGCCCCCGGCGCGGGCGGCGCACCTCGCGCGGCAGGCGTGCAGCTCCCTCGGCGAGGCCCACCGCGCGGGCATCGTGCACCGCGACGTGAAGCCCTCCAACCTCTTCCTGAGCGCCCTTCCCGACGGCGACCACCTCACGGTGATCGACTTCGGCATCGCGCGCCGGGTCGACACCCACGAGGCCCGGCTCACGGCCATCGGCACGCCCCACTTCATCGCCCCGGAGTCCCTCTTCGGCGACACCTCCGACGCCCGCGGCGACCTCTACGGCCTCGGCGCCACGCTCTTCTTCCTCCTCACCGGCACGCGCCCCTTCGAGGGCCTCACGGGCCTCGCGCTCGTCGGGGCCGTCAGCGGCGCCACGCCCGACGCGCCCTCCACCCGCGCCCCCGGGGTGTCGCCCGCCCTCGACGCCGTCGTGCTGCGCTGCCTCGCCGCCGTGCCCGGCGACCGCTTCGCCGACATGGCCGCCCTCGACGCCGCCCTCGCCGCCCTCAACCTCACCTGGTCCGCCGCCGACGCCGCCGTCTGCCACGCCCGCAGCGAGCGCGCGTCGCCGATGCAGCACCGCCCCGACGAGGCCACGCGCCCCGAGCGCCGCCCGT
Source organism: uncultured delta proteobacterium (assembly GCA_903860995.1). Lineage (GTDB taxonomy): Bacteria > Myxococcota_A > Polyangia > Polyangiales > SCUS01. The sequence goes on from CAIOSS010000394.1 coordinate 1,912, forward strand.
CGCAGCGGCCGGGCCTGCGCGTGGCGTCCGACCGGCCGCCGCCGCCTGCCAACCCCCGGGAGTCGCGCCCGTGAGCGCGCTCGCCGACAAGGCCCGGCGCATCGAGGCCATCCTCGACGCGCTGCACCCCGACCCGGCGGTCCCGCTCGACCACGCCGACCCGTACACCCTGCTCGTGGCCGTCGCGCTCTCCGCGCAGACCACCGACAAGAAGGTCAACGAGGTCACCCCCGCGCTCTTCGCCCGCGCGCCCACCCCCGCGGCGATGCGGGCGCTCTCCGTGGAGGAGATCCTCGGGTACATCCGGCAGGTGAACTTCTCGCCCGCCAAGGCGAAGGCCCTGAAGCGCGCGGCGGAGATGCTGTGCGAGCTGCACGGGGGGGAGGTTCCGCGGGACTTCGAGGCCCTCGTGGCGCTGCCGGGCGTCGGCAACAAGACCGCCAGCGTGGTGATGGCCCAGGCCTTCGGCGAGCAGACCTTCCCGGTCGACACGCACATCCTCCGCCTCGCGCACCGCTGGGGGCTCTCCAAGGGCCGCACCCCCGACGAGGTCTCCCTCGACCTCCGGCGCGTCTTCGCCCGCGCCAACTGGAACAAGCTCCACCTCCAGATCATCTACTTCGGCCGCGCGCACTGCCCCGCGCTGCGCCACGACCTCGCGGCCTGCCCGATCTGCTCCTGGGCGGCCACGAAGGCCCGCATCGCCGCCGAGGCCCGCGGGGCCGCGAAGCCCCGGCGCCGCCGCACTACCCCCGCGTGACGGCCATCGGGTAGGCGCAGTACAGCGTCGAGAACGCCCCCGCGGGCCGGTGGTTGCCGCTGTTCTTCACCCCGCCGAAGGGCAGCCGGCTCGACGCGCCGACGGTGGGCGCGTTCCAGCTGAGGGCGCCCACGCGCAGGGCGCTCGCGGCGCGCTCGAAGGCCGCCTCGCTCTCCGTCCACACGCCCGCGGTGAGCCCGTAGTCGGTGTCGTCGGCCACCGCGAGGGCCTCGTCGAGGTCGTCGACCACGTACACCGCGAGGTCGGGCCCGAAGGACTCCTCACGCTGATACGCGCTGCGCTTCACCCGGGCGGTGACCACCCGCACCCGCGGCGTCGCGTAGCACCCGCGGTGCGCCCTGCCCTCCCAGGTCACGGCGGCCTCCGCGGGGGCGATCACCGCGTGCGCTCCCTCCTCTTCGGCGAGCTTCTGCAGCGCCTCGAATTTCTCCAGCGCCCGCGGCGACGCGAGCGGCCCGCAGAAGGCCGCCGGGTCGAGGGGGTGGCCCACCGTCAGCGCCGCCGCGCGCCGCGCGACCTCGGCGATGAAGCGCTCGGCGACGCCGCGGGTGACGATGAGCCGCGACGCGCACGAGCAGCGCTGCCCGGTGGTGCTGAACGCGCTCACCACCACGTCCTCGGCGGCCTTCTCGAAGGGCGCGTCGTCGAGCACGATGGCGGCGTTCTTTCCGCCGAGCTCGAGCGCGAGGATGCGCCCCGGGCTGCTCACGTTGACCCGTCGCAGCTTCTCGCCCACCGCGTACGACCCGGTGAACAGCACGCCGTCGACGCCCTCGTGCCCGCCGAGCGCGGCGCCCACGACCCCGTCGCCCTGCACCAGGTTGAACACCCCGGGAGGTAATCCCACGGACTCGATCACCCGCGCGTAGACGGCGCCGCAGCCCGGCGTCACCTCGCTCGGCTTGAACACCACGGTGTTGCCCAGCAGCAGCGCCGGCACGATGTGCCCGTGCGGCAGGTGCAGCGGAAAGTTGAAGGGGCCGAGCACTGCCAGGCATCCGTGCGGCCGCCAGCGCCAGGAGAAGCGCGCGTCGAGGGTGGTGTCGCGCACCAGGGCGAGGCCGTCGGTGAGGGTGATGTCGACCTTGGCGATCATGGCCTTCACCTCCGCGCGGGCCTCGCGGATGACCTTGCCCATCTCGCGCGAGATGGCGAGGGCGAGGGCGTTCTCGTGCTGCGCGAGGGCGTCGCGCAGGCGCGTGAGGTGGGCGCTGCGGGCGTCGAGGCCGAGGGCGCTCCAGGCGGGCTGCGCGGCGCGGGCGGCGGCGACGGCGTCGTCGACGTGGGCGAGCGCGAAGGCGTAGGGCGGCAGCGCGTCGTCGAGGTCGCCAGGGGCGGCGCGGGTGAGCACGCCGTCGGGCGCCTCGACGGGAGCCCAGCGGCCGCGGATGAAGGAGCCGGTGTCGTCAGGGATCATGCGCCCGGGATGTTACCCGGTGCGGCGCCAGTGCTGGGGGGGTGGAGTCGCGGATCAGGGCGCCGAGGGCTCCGCGGCGGCGGGCGCCGCGAGGTGCTCGCGCACGTGCGGGAGGCAGAAGTTGGTGGGCCTGCCGCAGCGGTCGCAGGTGCACACGCGAAACTCCACCGTGCGGTCTTCGTCGGTGACGCCGCAGGTCGCGCACTTCCGCTGCTTCGTCACGCTGGGCTCCTGCGCCGCCCGGTGGGCCTCGACGACGTGCGTGGCCTTGCGCTGCCGCGTGCGCAGCGCCTGCACGAGCCCGGGGCCGAAGAACAGCAGGTAGTTGCTCACCGCCACCAGGGGGAAGACCTTGCTCGCGCCGGGCAGCGTCGCGGCCTCCCACGCCAGCAGCGCCACCTCGAGGTACGCCAGCCACTTCAGGCGCATCGGGATCACCAGCAGCATCACCTCGCGCTCGGGGTCGAGCGTGGCCACGGCGAGCAGCAGCGACATGAGCAGGTAGCGGCTGGTGGCCGGCACCCCGAGGCCCACCGCGAGGGCCGCGGTGCCCGCCATGCCCACGAGCCAGTACGCGAGGTAGCGCACCGCCCCCCAGTGGCGCTCGAGGAAGGTGCCCATCATGTAGGTCCACAGGAGGGACAGCACGAGGAAGAAGAAGCTGGCGGTGGAGGGCACCGCGATGAAGGTCACGAGGCGCCAGAGCTGCCCCTGGGCGACCTTCGCCGCGTCGAGCTTGAGGTATTCGAGGAAGCCCGGGCTGATGGAGTCGAGCGCGAAGCTCAAGCCCTGGAAGCCGACGAGGCCGAGGGTGAGGTTGGGGGGCAGGTGACGCCCGAAGCGGGCATCGAGGCGATCGAGCCAGGAGGACATCGTGCGATGTCCCCTTAGCACAGACCCGCGCTCAGTCTTCGTCGTCGTCGCGCCAGCTCTTCTCCTCGCGGTCGCGACGACCCGAGGCGCCCGCCGGAGCGCCCGCGGCGCCCGGACGGCCGCGGCCATCGCCCTCACCCTCCTTGCGCTTGCGCTGGTTGGCGAGGCCCACCCGGCCGCCCGGAGGCGACGGGGGACCGAAGTTGCTGCCCGGCGCGCCGCCGAAGGTGCGGGGCGGCGGACGGTCGCCGCTGGTGCCCGTGAAGCCGCCAGGGCCGCCGGCGCCCATCGGGGCCCCGGGGGTGCCCTTCGGGTGCGCGAGGTTGATGATCAGCCGCCGGCTGCGGAGCTCGGCGTTCTTGAGCTGGTCGATGGCGGCGTTGGCGGCCTCGGCGGTGGCCAGGGTCACGAAGCCGAAGCCGCGCTTGCGGCCGTCCTGGTCGAGGGGGAGGTGCACGCGGGCCACGGGGCCGGCCCCGAGCTCGTTGAGCAGCACCTCGATCTCCTCCTGCGTGGCGTCGTACGGGAGGTTGCCGACGTAGAGGGTGCGGTCGGGCGCAGGGCCCCCCGCCATCTCACGCCGCGGGCGCTCTTCGCGCGGGCCGCCGAAGCCGCCGCCCATCGGCGCGCCCATGCCGCCGCCCATCGGTGCGCCCATGCCGCCGCCCATCGGTGCGCCCATCGGTCGCTCGCCGCGCGCCGGGGGCTCGGCCTGGAAGGGACGCACCGAGATGGTGCGACCATCGACGATGCGGCCGTCGAGGACCGAGCGGGCGCGGTCAGCCTCCTCTTCGCTGCCCAGCCGGACGAAGGCGAACCCACGCGGGCGCCCCGACATCCGATCGCGGGGCAGCGTGAGCTCCGCAGACTGTGCTCCCGACTCGAGGAAGAGGCCGCGCAGATCCTCTTCCGTCACGCTGTCAGGCAGGCCGGCCACAAACAGCTTTCGCGCGTCTTCGTTCGACATCCGATGGTTCTCCAGAAACGCCTTTTATGGGGTCTTGTATTCGTCCGCGAGCGGATCGTTGATGGGTCGGTAGTAGAGGGGGTTGGCGTCGCAGGGACGAGGACCGCGGGTGCGACGGCTGCGCAGGATACGCGCCGCGCCCACGCCGTCAACAGCCCCTCAGGGCGCCCGCCGCTTGCGCCCGGCCCCTGGCGGAGGCTCGGTCTTCCGGCTCGCCGCGGCCGCGGCCACCTGGTCGCGCACCCCGCGGAGCTCGTCGCGCAGGGTCTCCAGGTCGTCGCGCAGGCGCCGCAGCTCCTCCGGTCCCTCGCGCGTCTGCAGCGCCCGCAGGGCCTCG
>CAIOSS010000395.1 GCA_903860995.1 uncultured delta proteobacterium
ACCATCGTCTACGACGCCGAGCGCTGCATCGCGTGCACCCGCTGCATCCGGGTGTGTGACGAGCTGGCCGGCGACCACAAGCTCGACCTGCGCGAGCGCGGCAACAAGAACGAGGTGGTCACCGCGCCGGGCCGGAAGCTCGAGGGCGACTACACGCTCATGACCGAGCACGTCTGCCCGGTGGGCGCGCTCACCAGCAGCCATTTCCGCTTCAAGGCGCGGGTGTGGACGCTCACGCAGGTGCCGTCCATCTGCCCGGGCTGCGCCACGGGCTGCAACATGTTCGTCGACGTCGACCACCGCGAGCAGCGGGCGTACCGCAACCGCCCGCGCGACAACGAGGCCGTCAACAAGTTCTGGATGTGCGACGACGGGATGATGACCTACCTGCGCGAGCACGAGCACCGGGTGCTCACGGCGAGCGTGCGCAAGGACGGCGCCCGGGAGGAGACCACCGTGGAGGCCGCGCTCGAGCGCGCCGCGGCGGGGCTCAAGACCGTGCAGAAGGGCTGGCTTGCGGTGCTGCTCTCGGCGCAGGCGAGCACCGAGGACAACTTCGTGATGGTGGAGTTCGCGCGGCAGCTGGGCGCGCCGCTCTACCTGTCGGCGAAGGGCCCGTGGAAGGGCGATGACATCCTGCGCAACGTGGACCAGAACCCCAACCGCGCGGGCGCGGTGGCGGTGGCCAACAACGCCAAGGTGGGCTCGCTGAAAGACCTGCTGCACGCCGTGAGCGCGGGCCAGGTGCAGGCCGTGGTGGGCCTCGGGACGGACATCGACGCCGACGCCGACGCGCTCGCGGTGCTGGGCCGGGTGTCCGAGGTGGTGCTCATCGCGGCGCACGACGGGCCGCTCGCGAGCCGGGCCTCGGTGCTGCTCCCCGCGGCGAGCTCCTTCGAGGCGACGGGCAGCTTCATGAACGTGAAGGGCATCGCGCAGGAGTTCCGCAAGGCGCTCAGCCCGAAGGGCGACGCGGTGCCCGCGTGGGACCTCGTCGCGCGGCTCGGCCGGGCGATGGAGCTCGACCTGAAGTACCGGAAGTTCAAGGAGGTGCGCGCCGCGCTGGCGGTGCTCACCCCGGCGGCCAACCCGGAGCGCGCGCCCGCGGTCGACCCGCACACGCCGCAGATCACCCCCCCGGCGACCCCCACGACCCCGTCCACCGCGACGAACCCGTAGGAACGACGATGCTCTTCTGGATTTCCACGACCCTGAAGGTCCTCGTGGCCATCGGGTTCCTCGCGCAGGTCGCCGCCATCCTGTTGTGGGTGGAGCGCAAGCAGTCGGCCATGATGCAGAACCGCATCGGCCCCAACCGCGCCACCATCAAGATCGGGCGCTTCGAGATCCGGGCCGCGGGCCTGGTCCACTCCATCGCCGACGGCATCAAGATGGTGTGGAAGGCCGACTGGGAGCCCACCGGCGGCGACCACCTGCTCTACCGCCTCGCGCCCATCATCGCGATCGTGCCCGCGCTCTGCCTCTGCGCGGTGATCCCCTTCGGCCCGACGGTCTTCATCGACCACGCGCGCGACCTCTACGACCCTGCGTGGGCCGCCGACGCCGCCACCGCCGCGCGCTCGGTGCCGCTCCAGATCGCCAACCTCGACGTGGGCGTGCTCTTCGTCTTCGCCGTCGCGGGCGCCGGCGTCATCGGCGCCGCCCTCGCAGGCTGGTCGAGCGACAACAAGTTCTCGCTGATGGGCGGCCTGCGCGCCGCCAGCCAGATGGTGTCCTACGAGGTCGCCATGGGCATCTCGCTCGTCGGCGCCATGATGATCTTCCAGACGGTGCGCCTCGACGAGATGGTCACCTGGCAGATGCAGCACTGCTGGGGCATCTTCGTGCAGCCCGTCGCGTTCGTGCTGTTCTGCACCGCCGCCATCGCGGAGACCAAGCGCGTCCCCTTCGACACGCCCGAGGGCGAGAGCGAGCTGGTCGCCGGGTACTTCACCGAGTACGCCGGCCTCAAGATGGCGATGTTCGCCTCCGGGGAGTTCGTCGAGGTGTGCGTCTCCAGCGCCCTCATCACGACCATCTTCCTCGGCGGCTGGCAGTTCCCCTTCGTGCAGCTGACGGGCTTCGAGTTCCACTACTTCGGGATCAACATCTCGTGGCACTGGGCGCACTTCATCGTCGTGGCGGTGAGCTTCCTCAGCTTCTGCCTCAAGTGCGTCTTCCTGATCTTCATGCAGCTCCAGGTGCGCTGGACGCTGCCCCGCTTCCGCTACGACCAGATCATGAAGCTGGGCTGGCGGATGCTGCTCCCGGCGGCGCTGCTGAACGTCCTCGTGACGGGCACGGTGCTGTTGTTCCTCAACAGCCCTAGCGCCCACTGATCGAGCGGAGAGACTACCGATGCCCGGCAAGACCAAGGTCCTCAAGAAGCCCGCCCGCACCCTCGCCGACCAGTCGTACCTGCTCGAGGTCATGAAGGGCCTGGGCACCACGCTCAAGCACTTCTTCCAGGGCACCGGCCAGATGGTGTCCGGCAACGTCCCCGACGCGGTGAAGTACCCCCTCGCGGAGGGCATCGCGACGATCTCCTACCCCGAGGAGAAGCGCCCCTACGCCGAGCGCTGGCGCGGCGTGCACCGGCTCACCCACCGCGACGACGGCTCGCCCCGCTGCGTGGCCTGCCTGTGCTGCTCCACGGCCTGCCCGGCGCAGTGCATCTACATCAAGCCCGGCGAGTACCCCGAAGGCGACAAGCGCCGCGGGTACGAGCGCTACCCCGTGGAGTTCGTCATCGACGAGCTGCGCTGCATCTTCTGCGGGTTCTGCGTCGAGGCGTGCCCCTGCGACGCCATCCGCATGGACACCGGCACGCACATGACGGCCTTCGACGAGAAGTCGGCCTTCATCTACGACAAGGACAAGCTCATGAGCATCGTGTCGCAGCACGGCACGCAGAAGTCCGAGAACCCGCGCCACGAGCCCGGCGAGGCCAGCCACCCGGGCATCGACCGCCTCCGCGGCGGGCACTGAGCCGCCGCGCTACGCCCTACGCCCCCATCGCCCCCCGCACCGCGCCGACCCCCCGCTGCACCGCCGCGTCCCCGTCGCCCGCGGCCAGCGCCAGCGCCTCCGCCAGCCACTCCGCCTCGCCCAGCCGCTCGCCCAGCTTCGCCAGCTCGGTGAGCGCCGCCGCCCGCGCCGCCGTCGCCCCGTGCGCCGCCACCGCCACCAGCGCCTCCGTCGCGCCCATCGCGGCCAGAGCCCGCGTGGCCATCGCCCCGACGCCCGCCTCGCGCGCCTTCATCGGCGTGCGCGCCACCGCCGACAGCGCCCCCGCCGCGACCTCCCGCCACCGCCGCTGGAACACCCCGAATACCTTCCCCCGTAATACTTCCTTGTCGGTGCGCGCCGTGGCCAGCAGGAAGGGCAGCAGGGGCGCCCGCGCGGCGTCGTCGATGGGCGGCAGCAGGCCCGCCAGGAAGGACCCGTCGTCGCCCACCATCAGCGCCGTCACCGGGTGCACGTCGGCCGCGGCCATGGCCCGCTGCAGCTCCTGCTTCTGGAGGGGATTGCGCCGCCCTTCGCGCACCTGCGCGGCGTACGAGCGCCACTGCTCGCCCTGGTCGCGCACGGCGCCGCGGGCCTGCGGGGCCACGTCGGCGAGCGCCCGCTCGGCCGCGGCGCGCATCGGCAGCTTCGGCCCCGCCACCACCTCGGCCAGCGCGGCGTAGCCCGCGGAGGTCACCGTCGCGCCGGCGAGGGCCTCGGCGGCCGCGACCCGCGCGTTCATCGGGGCCCACGCGCAGAGCATCACCGCCGCCAGGGCGTCGGACCCGGAGGCGCCCGCCGCCCGCAGCGCCGCGACGTCTTCCGGCGCCAGGAACACCGCCGCCCCGAGGACGCCCTGCATCGCCCGGAGGTCGCCCCGGCGCAGCAGCGCGGCGCCCGCGGCGAGGGGGTTCGGGCCGCGGCTCCACCGGGCGAAGAGCCGTGCGTTGAGCTCCGGAGAGAGCGCGTCGAGGGCCTCGCGCTCGCCCGCGACGTCGCCGAAATCGAGCGCGCCGGTCACGCCGCACCCCCGGAGTCATCCCGCGCGAAGCGGTCGGCCCGCCCCGTCGGGAACATCTCCTGCCACAGCTCGTCCGCCGGGCGGCCCAGCTCTGCGCCCAGGCGCGCGAACACGAACACCCCCAGCCGCCCCCGCGGCGGCCGCGCGATGGCCGCAAGGTCGTGCGCCTCCAGGGCGATCCCCGTCTCGGCGTGCAGGGCGTCGACGGCGCCCGGCACCGCGCCCGCGTCCCCGCCGCGCCCGTACGCCCGCTTGATGGTCAGCGTCGCCCGCATGAGGGCGTGGTAGCCCGCCATCGCGGTCATCCACGGCGCGAGCTCCGCCCTGGAGCCGTGCGCCGCCTCCAGCGCGTCGGCGCGCGCGCGCATCACCTCGAGGGGCAGCGCGTCGAGCTCGCGCAGGGCGCCCGGAAACTCCGCCGCGAGGTCGCGCAGCTCGGCGGGGCGGGCGACGGAGCCGTCGCGTGCGTGGGCGTGGCGCAGCGCGAGCAGGGCGCGGTACTTCCGCGCGAGCGAGGGGACGTGGCGTCGGAGGGTCATGGTGGTAGCCGCGCACCGTAGCGCAACGCCCGCCGGAGGAACCACCGCCGCGGCGCGCCCGGCGCGGTGTTAGGGTCCGCGCCGCGTCGTGAATCTCTTCCGGTCCCTCTCGCCGTCCCGCTCGCTCACCGCGCAGGTCGCGCTCGTGCTGCTGGTGCCCATCATCCTGCTGCTGGCGCTGCACGGGTGGATCCGGCTGGAGATGCGCCGGGCCGACCTCCACGGCACCGCGGTGCGCAGCCTCAACAACCTCGGGAGCGTGGTGGGCGCGTCGCTCAACGCCTTCCTCGACGAGCGCGGCCTCGACGCGCTCGGCGACCTCACCGACGACCTCTCCGGCGCCGAGCAGCTGAGCGGGCTGCTCGTGTACGACGACCACGGCCGCCTCGTGCAGCGCTCCGCCCCGGTGGCGGCGCTCGCACCCCTCGTCGCCCCGCTGGCGCGCGCGGCCCTCGTCGCCCCGCGGCCCTTCACCCGGGTGGTCACGGCGCGCGACGGGGTCGATCACCTCGTGCGGGTGGTGCCGCTGCGAGCCGACCGCGGGCCGCTGCGGGGCGTCGTGGCGCTGGTGCGCGACCTGAGCTCCGTCGACGACCGCCTGGCGCAGTTCACCCGGGAGATCACCGCCCTCGGCCTGGCGCTGGGGGCGATCCTCTCCGCGATCACCCTGGGAGGGCTGCAGCGCGCGGTTATCCAGCCCATCAAGGCTCTCGCCGGGCACGCCGAGCGGGTGGCCGCGGGCTCGCTCGACGAGGTCGTGGACGTCGGGCGCCGCGACGAGGTGGGCCGCCTGGCGCTCGCCTTCGACCGCATGCTCCGCTCGCTGCGCGCGACCCGCCGCGACCTGGAGGCCCAGCACGAGGCCACCCGCGCGCTCGAGCGCCGGCTCCAGCACGCCCAGCGCCTCGCCCTCATCGGGCAGCTCTCGGCCACGGTCGCGCACCAGGTGGGGTCGCCCCTCAACGTGGTGCTGGGCCGGGCCCGCTACGCGATCCAGCAGGGCGTGCACGAGCCGCGGGTGGAGCGCCACCTGCGGGAGATCGAGGCCGGCGCGGTGCAGATCTCCCTGGTGATCGAGTCGCTGCTCTCCCACGCGCGGCGGGTGCGCGGCCGCACCGAGCCCGTCGACCTGGGCGCGCTGGCGCGCTCGACGACGCGCTTCCTGGAGGCGGAGTGCGAGGCGCAGGGCGTGCGGATGACCGTCGAGGCGGCGGACGGCGTGGTCGTCGAGGGGTCGCGCCCCGAGCTGGAGCAGGTGATGCTCAACCTGCTGGTCAACGCCATCCAGGCGCAGCCCGCGGGCGGGGCCATCGCGGTGCAGGTGCGCGCGGCCGTCGTGGACGACCAGACGCTGTCGGAGTTCAGCGTCGATGACGCGGGCCCCGGCGTGCCCGAGGCGCAGCGCTCGCGGGTGTTCGAGGCCTTCTATACGACCAAGGCAGCGGAGGGCACCGGGCTCGGGCTGTCGATCAGCGACGAGATGGTGCGGCGGCACGGCGGGTCGATCCGGGTGGAGGACAGCCCCCTCGGCGGCGCGCGCTTCGTGGTGCGCCTGCCGCGGTCGGGCCGAGAGGAGAAGGGAGCGCCGTGAGGGTGAGCGAAGAGGGCGTGAGCGCGGGAGCGGGTCGGGTGCTGGTGGTCGACGACGACGAGGGCCTCG
>CAIOSS010000396.1 GCA_903860995.1 uncultured delta proteobacterium
CCGTCGACGCGGGCGTCAGGCGCCCTGGGCCAGGGCCTTCGTCGCCTCGCTGAGCCGACCGAGCTGCTCGATGGTGAGCGTCTCGGGCCGTGCGCCCGGGTCGATGCCGACGGACTCGCAGACCGTTGCCGCGTGGTCGCGGCCGACCACCGACGAGAGGCCGTTGCGCAGGGTCTTGCGGCGCGCCGCGAAGAGGGCCTTCACCACCTGCTGGAAGCGCCGGTCTTCGACGGCCAGCGGGGTCGCGCGCGGCGTGAGCCGGACGACCGTCGACTGCACCCGCGGGGCCGGGTGGAAGCACCCTGGGGCGGCGCCGCAGACCTTCTCCACCGCGCACGCCGCCTGGGTGAACACCGACAGCGCCCCCCAGTCGTCGTCGCCCGGCGTCGCCGCGAGGCGCTTGCCGACCTCCTGCTGCACCATCACCACCGCGACGCGCCAGCCCGGCGTCTCGACGAGCGCGCGGATCAGCCGCCCGGTGATCTGGTACGGCAGGTTGCCGACCACCGCCGTGGGGCCCTCGGCATACACCGCTGCGTAATCGAAGGTCGCCGCGTCGGCCTCGACGACGGTGACGTTGGGGGGCAGCGGGTCGGCGGCGAGCGCGGCCACGAGGTCGCGGTCGCGCTCGATGGCGAGCACCCGGCGGGCGGTCGGGGCGAGGCAGCGCGCCAGGGTGCCCGTGCCGGTGCCGATCTCGACGATGGTCTCGTCGGCGCGGGCGTCGACCGCCTCGACGATGCTGCGCACGACGTGAGGTGAGATGAGGAAGCACTGCCCGAAGCTGTCCTTCGGGCGGAGCTTGTGGCGCGAGAGGAAGGTGCGCGGGTCGAGCCAGCCTGCGGGCGTTGCCGGGTCCATTAGGGGTCGGGAGCCCGAAGGTCAGGTGTTGGCGCGGAAGAACTCGACGCGCTGCAGGGTCGCGGCGGTGAGGTCGTTGGGGCGGTCGCCGCGGCCGCGCGGGAGGTTGGCGATGCGGTTGACCACTTCGATGCCCTTCACGACGGCGCCGAAGACGGAGTGCTTGTTGTTGAGGTGGGGCGTCGGGCCTTCGGTGATGAAGAACTGCGACCCGTTGGTGGCGGGGCCCGAGTTGGCCATCGAGAGGATGCCCGCGCGGTCGTGCTTGAGCGAGGGGTGAAACTCGTCAGCGAAGCGGTAGCCCGGGTTGCCCGTGCCGGTGCCCTGCGGGCAGCCGCCCTGGATCATGAATCCGGGGATGAGCCGGTGGAAGAAGAGACCGTCGTAGAAGGGCAGGTTGGAGGGGCGGCCGGACTTGGGGTCGTCCCAGGTCTGGGCGCCGGTGGCGAGGCCGACGAAGTTGCGCACCGTGTTGGGCGTCAGCTTCTCCTCGAGCTTGATGACGATCTCGCCCTGCGCGGTCGTGAACCGCGCGAAGAGGTCGCCCTCGCCCGGGACGTTGATCGCAGGAAACGTTGCCGATTGTGCCATTGGGGTGTGCTCCTCCTCCCGCGAGAGACTTCGCGGTGGGCGCCGTCTCTAGCACGGCCCCCGGCGCGGCGTCACCGCGGCTTCTTGCGGCGCTTCGGCACCCGCGGGGCGGGCGGAATCTCGGGCATCGCCGGGGCCGCGGGCGCGTCGCTCGGCATCGCCCGAAACGGCGTCGGCGGCACCGACCAAACCGCCGCGCGGGCGCGCTCCTTCGCGCGGTCCATGAACACCGCCTGCGTACGGTTGGCGCGCTCGCCGGGCTTCGGCGCCCGGCGCCGGTACACCCCGTCGGAGTCCATGTCCCGGGCCTTCACGTTGTCGAGCAGCTGCGACCCAAGGAGGTCGTTCCGGATCCAGCCTCGGATCTTGGCGTCCTCGACGGGGAACATCACCTCGACGCGGCGGATGAAGTTGCGGGGCATCCAGTCCGCGGACGAGAGGTACACCTCGGGCTCGCCGCCGTTCTCCAGGGCGAAGACCCGCGCGTGCTCGAGGAAGCGATCGACGATGGAGACCACGCGGATGCGCTCGCTCACGCCCGCGAGCCCGGGCCGCAGGCAGCACACGCCGCGGATGATGAGGTCGACCTCCACGCCGGCCTGCGAGGCCGAGTACAGGGCCGTGATGACCTTCTCGTCGACGAGCGAGTTGAGCTTCGCGACGATGCGAGCGGGCCTCCCCTGCCGGGCATGCTCGGCCTCTCGCCCGATGAGCTCGATGACCCGCTCGCGGAGGTTGAGCGGGGCCACCGCGAGGCGCTTCCACGACGGCGGCTCGCAGTACCCGGTGAGGAGGTTGAAGAGCGCGGTGGCGTCCTCGCCGATCTCGGGCCGCGCGGTGAAGAAGCTGAGGTCGGTGTAGAGCCGGGCGCTGATGGGGTTGTAGTTGCCCGTCGAGAGGTGGACGTAGCGGCGTAGCCCCGTAGCCTCGCGGCGCACCACCAGGCAGACCTTCGCGTGGGTCTTCAGCCCGAGCACGCCGTACACGACGTGCACGCCGGACTCCTCGAGGGCGCGCGCCCACTTGATGTTGGCCTCCTCGTCGAAGCGCGCCTTGAGCTCGACCAGCGCGGTGACCTGCTTGCCGTTCTCCGCGGCGCGCGCGAGCGTGCGCACCAGCGGCGAGTTGGCCCCGGCGCGGTACAGGGTGATCTTGATCGCGAGCACCCGCGGGTCGTCCGCGGCGCGGGCGATGAAGTCCATCACCGACTCGAAGCTCTCGTACGGGTGGTGGAGCATCACGTCGCGCTCGGCGACGAGGGCGAAGGGGTCTTCGGCGTCGCGGAAGGGCGGAACCACCTGCGGGGAGAAGGGCTCGTCGTGCAGCTCGGGGCGGTCGTTGTCGGCCGCGACGTGCATGAGGTCGCCGAGGTGGAGCGGGCCCTCGACGGCGTAAACGTCGCCCTCGTCGAGGCGAAGCACATGGCGCAGCAGGGCGAGGAACCGCGGGTCGACGTCGGCGGCGACCTCGAGGCGCACGGCGTTGCCGCGGTCGCGCCGACGCAGCTCCTGCTGGATGGTGGCGAGGAGGTCGTCGGCCTCCTCCTCGTCGATCTCGAGGTCCCAGTTGCGGGTGACCCGGAAGGGCGCGACCGAGACGATCTTCCGGCCGGGGAAGAGCTGCGACAGGTTGCGGGCGATGACGTCTTCGAGGAAGAGCCACGCGCGCCCCGCGTTGCCGACCCCGGAGGGGACGAGACGCGCGGAGATCTGCGGCACCTGCACGACCGCGAAGCCGATGCCCGACTCCTCGCGGCTCGACTCGAACACGATCCCCAG
>CAIOSS010000397.1 GCA_903860995.1 uncultured delta proteobacterium
GAGCTGGCGCTCAGCGCCGCCTCCGAGCAGCGATGGGATGCAATGGAGTACCCGGATCAACAACGGAGCGTCTCTGCCTTTCAAGTACGGCCTGCTTCCGCGTTCGGTCGGGCGAATGCAATCCAGAACACCTGCCCCGTGTGGCGCCATGCGTCACCCGGAGGCCTTGCGGCGAGGGCTCCGCAGCGAGCCGGCCGCGCGCCGCGTGGTGAGCGTCGAGGGGGTGTTGCGGCGCGTGCGCACGATGTTCAATCGCCGAGGTACTGCTGGGCCCACACTTCGAAGACGAGGAGGGGAAAGACGTGGGTGTTGGCGTCGGCGCGCCCGGCCTCGAAGCGCCGAAGGGTGTCTCGTACGGCGGCGGGGTCGAACACCCCCCGGCGCGCGACGCGCTCGGGGCTGAGGTGCTCGTAGAGGTACGACCGGGCCTCGCCGCGGAACCACGGGTCGAGCGGCACGTTGAAGCCCCACTTCGGGGCGTCGCGCCCGTCGGGGGGCAGCAGGTCGCCGACCGCGGCGCGCAGCACGTGCTTGAGCGAGGTGCGCCCGAGCCCGGGCACCTTGCGCCCGAACGCGACGCCCGCGAGGCGCTGCACCAGCGCGAGGTCGAGCAGCGGGGAGCGGGCCTCGACCGAGGCCGCCATGGTCATGCGGTCGACCTTCGCGAGCATCTCGTCGGGCAGGTAGAGCAGCACGTCGAAGGCGTTGGTGATGGCCTCCGGCGAGAGCCTCCCGAGGCTGGCGTTGACCTCGGCGTCGAGCCGCGCGGCGGTGGAGCGGTAGGCGTCGCGCAGGCCCGGCGCGAGGAGGGCGCGGGCCTCGCCCTCGTGGGGGGCGCCGGCCCAGGCGAGGCGCCGAGCCCCCGCGGAGGGCAGCCGCGCCGCCTGGAGGAAGCGCGCGATGCGGCGGAACCCGATGCCCCGCGCGCCGAGGCTCGCGTAGAGGGCCGAGGCCGCGCGGATGACCGCGGGGTCGAGGCCCGCGGGGCTGAGCCGTAGCATCGCTGCCCAGCGCTCGAAGATGTACTGCGCGTAGCCGCCGAAGACCTCGTCTCCGCCGTCGCCGGTGAGCACCACGGTGACCTCCTTGCGGGCTGCCCGCGCCAGCAGGAGGGTCGGGAGCGCGGAGGAGATGGCGAAGGGCTCGTCGGCGTAGCGGACGAACTCCGGCAGGAGGCTCACCAGGTCGGGCCGCGCGTAGAGCTCGTGGTGGTCGGTGCCGAGGTGCTCGGCCATGCGCCGCGCCTTGGGGAGCTCGTTGTGCGACGCGGGGCCCTCGAAGCCGATGGAGAAGGTCTTCACGCGACTGGCCGAGAGCCGGGACATCACCGCGACCACGGCGGACGAGTCGAGCCCGCCGCTCAGGAAGGCCCCCAGCGGGACGTCCGCCACCATTCGCCGCTCGACCGCCGAGAAGAGCATCCGGCGGACGTCGGCGACGAGCTCCTCGAAGGGCGGCATCTCCTCGCCCGCGAAGGCGCGCCAGTCCCAGTACCGACGGAGGGTCACCCCCGCGCGGGTGACGGACATCGTGTGCCCCGGCGGGAGCTTCTTCACGTCGCGGAACACGCTCAGCGGCGCCGGGATCGCGCGCAGCGCGAGGTAGTGGCCGAGCGCCTCGGGGTCGAGGGTGCGGCCCACCTTCGGGTGCAGCAGCAGCGGCTTGATCTCCGAGCCGAACACCAGCGTCCCGTCGACGTCGGCGTAGTAGAGCGGCTTCTTGCCGAGGTGGTCGCGCCCGATGAGCAGCCGGTCGCCGTGCGCCGAGCGCCGACGATCGAGGAGCGCGAAGGTGAACATCCCCTCGAAGCGCGTGACGCACGCGTCGCCCCACTCCTCGTAGGCGTGCACGATCACCTCGGTGTCGGCGTGCGTGCGGAACTCATGGCCCGCCTCTTCGAGCTCCCGCCGCAGCGCGCGGAAGTTGTAGATCTCGCCGTTGAAGACGACGTGCACGTCGTCGGCCTCGTTGCCGATGGGCTGGCGCCCGCCGGCGAGGTCGATGATCGCGAGGCGGCGCATGCCGAGCCCCACCCCGCCGTGGAAGAGATAACCCTCGTCGTCGGGGCCCCGGTGAGAGATGGAGTCGTTCATGCGGCGCACGAGGCCGTGATCGACCGCGGCACCCCTGCGGTGCTCGAAGATGCCGACGATGCCGCACATGGCGGGTGTAGAGACCTCCCGGTCGCGCCAGGCCTCAGCCGTTGGCGCGCTTCTCGCGGGCGGCGAGAGCGACGTCGGCGTCGACCATCATGGTCACCAGTTCGCGGAAGCCCACGGTGGGCGTCCAGCCGAGCTTCTCCTTGGCCTTGGCGGGGTCGGCCAGGAGGAGGTCGACCTCCGCGGGCCGCAGGTAGCGCGGGTCGAGCTTCACGTGCTCCTGCCAGTCGAGCCCGGCGTGCGCGAAGGCCACCTCAAGGAACTCCCGCACCGAGTGGGTCTCGCCGGTGCCGACCACGAAGTCGTCGGGCACGTCGGCCTGGAGCATGCGCCACATGGCGTCGACGTAGTCGGGCGCGTAGCCCCAGTCGCGCTTGGAGTCGAGGTTGCCGAGGAACAGCTCCTTCTGGAGCCCGAGCTTGATGCGCCCGACGGCGCGCGTGATCTTGCGGGTCACGAAGGTCTCCCCGCGGCGCGGCGACTCGTGGTTGAAC
>CAIOSS010000398.1 GCA_903860995.1 uncultured delta proteobacterium
CGACGTGCGCGACGGCTCGACGGAGAAGCCCTCGCTGCGCCGCGCCGACGCCGCGGAGTACACCCAGGCCGTCGCGCGCTTCACGGTGCCGGTGGTGCGCGCGGGCGCCCGCACGGTGGTGCTCGGGCGCATGCGCTTCGCGGTGTGCTCGGCGGAGAACTGCGTGCCCGAGAGCCGCAACTTCGCCGTCGCCATCAACTGACCATCACGGGTCGGGGTCGACGATCGGCCGGTCTGCGCCGGAGCTACGGCGGCGCGGGCGCCGGGCAGCCGAAGGCCGCGACGAGCCGAGACCCGCCGGTGGCCGCGCTCACCCGCTCGCAGGTCGGCCCGTGAAAGCGGATCTCCAGCCGCGAGGTGTCCGACCAGTCCCAGCCGTCGCGGTGTGCCGGGTCGTGGATGAGGCTCGCGCCGTCGAGGCGCAGGTCGACCAGCGCCGGGTCGGGCGGCGCCGCGTCGAGGGCGAAGCGGCAGTCGGCGATGCCCGAGGTGATGGCGGTGAGCTCGCGCACCAGCTCGTTGGCCGTGTTGGCTGGGTAGAAGCGCGGGGACGCGGCGCGCGCGCGGCCGCCCTCGTCGGCCATCGCGTCGAGCACCGGGGCGTACGCCTCGGCGCCGTTGAGCCCGACCACGTAGGTGAAGATCTCCTGGTGGCGAAACAGCCGGATCGCCTCGGTAGCGCGCGCGTCGTCGAGGCAATTGATGGGAGCGAAGCTGTTCATCGCGGGGTCGCACGACGCGGGGCCGGCGGTGCAGCGGCAGGAGAGCGGGTCGAGCGCGGTGTTGCAGTTGGGCGCGCCGTCCGTCGCCAGGATGATGTACCGCCCGCCCTCGCGGTCGGGCTCGTTGACGAACCACCGCCCCGCGACCTCCTCGGCGCCCGCAGTGGGCGTCGGCCCCTCGGGCAGGCCGGCGCGCAGCCGGGCCATGATGGCGCCCGCCGCCCCGAGGCGCGGCTCGAGGTCGAGGCCCGGGCGCAGCGCGCAGACCGTGGCCGCGCTGCGCGGCACCCCCGGCGGGACGGGCTGCGGGAAGGTCACCAGCCCGAGCGAGACGTTCTGCTCGATGCGGGGCAGGGCGCCGTCGAGGGCGGCGAGCAGCGCGGTCCACTTGCGCACGCCGTCCAGGGTGTTCTCGGTCATGCTGCCGGAGCGGTCGATGACCAGGATGGCGCTCGCCCGGCGGCGGGTGAGCGACACCGCCGTGCCGCCGCAGGAGGGCATCTCGCGCAGCGGGATCGCGTCCCGCACGACGCTGACCAGCGACTCGTCGTCGCCGCCGTCGAAGGAGATCCCCCCGAGCGGTGGCGGCCGCGACCCGCCCGAGCAGGCGACGGTCAAGGTCGCCGCCAGCGCGAGCCGGGCAGCGCGGGACGGATGGGCGCGCACCATCGGGCGATGATAGCGCCGACGGGTCAGCGCAGGAGGAAGGGGCTGCTGTTGTGGGCGAAGAGGGCCCAGCTGAAGATGGCGTGCGACAGGATCGACGGCGCGAGGCCGCCTCGGTAGCGGTACATCGCACCCCACAGCAGGCCGCAGGGGAGGGCGAGCAGGGCGGGCGCGGGGTTGAGGGTGCCGAGCTGGGCGACAGCGTAGAGGCCCGACGCGAGCAGCCAGCCGCGGGTCGAGCCGAAGCGCTCGGAGAGTCCCTGCTGCACGCCGCCGCGCCAGGCGAGCTCCTCGAGCGCGGCGATGGCGAGCACGAAGGCCACGCGGGCGCCGCCCTGGATCGCCGCCCCCCGGCCCATCGCGGCGAGCGCGTGGGCTCGCAGCCACTCGGCTGCGGCCTGGAGCCCGTGGGCGTTCGCGCGTCCGACCCACGCGCCGTCGGGCGTGTACACCCGGAGCTCTGGGAGGGGCGCGAGCGCGCGGGTCACGAAGAAGGACACGAGGCCGAAGAGCACCAGCGCGGGCAGGAGCCCGAGGGAGGGGTCGCCCGACCGGGGCTTGAGCGCGGCCTTGAGCTGGTCATCCTGGGCGAGGGCCCACGCCGCGAGTGCCGCGGCCGCGCCGTAGCCGAGCACGTGGGCGTACCAGAGCGACGGGCCGCCGAGCCGCCATGCGATGGCGGGGACGAGGGCGCAGAGCGCGAGGAGGAACCAGCGCGGAGGGGTCATTGGGTCAGCGGCGGTCAGCGGCAGTTGTTGATCGCGCCGGGGGTGGCGTTGAGCGCGGGGATGCTGCCGTCGACCTGGGCGGGCGCGCTGGTCACGCGCCAGGTGGACGCGAGCGGCTCGCTGGTCTCGTCGTGGCCGCCCGCGCCGTTGCCGCCGGTGCGGCGCTCGGCCCCTTCGGCGTAGTTGCAGCGTACGGCGGCGGCGCCGTTGGCGATGGTGCCGATGCGCTGCTGCGCAGCGGGCGCGGTGTCGGCGAGGAAGGTCGCCGAGCCGCCGGCCGTGAGGGTGATGGAGGTCGTGGACTTGTCGACCTGGGGGTTGGTCGTGGTGGAGGTGCCCCAGTACACGTAGTCGAGGTCGACCGGGAGCGCGGCGCTGCCGTCCCACTGGAAGAGGACCACCGGCTCCTGGCCATTGGTAAGGCCCGCCCCGGCGTTGACCGTGGTGGTCATGTGGCCCGTCGCGCGCATCGGGAGCGACCCGATGCAGGTGCCCAGGGTGACCCCGGCGTCGCCGGTCGCGCCACCCAGGTGGTACGTCGGGCAGACGCCCGCGATGCCGCGGAACAGGGTGAGGTTGGCCTTGATGGCGATCGTCGCGTACGCGCCCGGGGCGAGCGTGGCGCCCGCGGGGAAGCGCGCCACGAAGTCCGAGGTCGCGGGCGCCGCGAGCGTTCGGCCGCCGGTGAAGGTGCACGCCCGACCGAGGTAGCAGGCGTAGTCGTGGAAGTCGCTGAGGTACACGTTGGAGAGGTCGATCGCGGCGGCAGTCGGATTGTGGATCTCCACGTACTCGCCCTCGTCGGGGCCGACGACCACCTCGGTGATGAGCAGGTGCGTGCCGCAGCCCGACTCGTCGATGATGCCATCGCAATCGTCGTCCATGCCGTTGCAGGTCTCGGTGCCCGGGGTGCAGGTCGCGCCTGCGTCGGTCGGGCCGGTGTCGGTCACGCCCGCGTCCGCGGGGCCGGTGTCGGTCACGCCCGCGTCCGCGGGGCCGGTGTCGGTCACCCCAGCGTCCAGCGCGCCGGCGTCGACGCCCGTGTCCGCAGCGCTGGCGTCGAGGACCCCATCGTCCGTGACGACGGGGTTGTCGGTGGCGACAGGGTTGTCGGTGGCGACGGGGTTGTCGGTGGCGACGGGGTTGTCGGTGGCGACGGGGCGATCGACGGCGGGGTTGTCGGTGGCGACGGGGCGGTCGACGGCGCCGAGGTCGGTCGCCGACGCGTCGTCGGGGACGGTGCCAATGTTGGTGGGGCCGTCGTTACAGCCGATGAGGAGCAGGCCGATCACGAGGAGGCGGGAGTGCTTGATCATGGGAAGTCGAAGTCCTTTCTAGGGTGGCCGCCGGTATGCCAGATCAGGCGATCGAGTCCAATGAGGTCGCGCCGACGCGCGGCGGCGAAGCGGGCATGTCGAGCACCTTCACCAAAAGCCCACGCGCCCAACGGCGTCCCAGCAGCAGCGGCACGGTGGTCAGCACCGCCGCCATCAGCCACGGGGCGTCGCGCGCGAGCAGCGCGCGCACGGTGAGCTGTCCCATCCCCCGGAGGCCCAGCGGGAGCTCCACGAGCACCGAGGCCAGCAGCACCACCGGCCCGGCGAAGCCCAGCGGGGCCAGCAGCGACGCGGCCCCGATGCGCGCCCCGTGGCGGAGCACCTCCCGCACCCCCGGCCGCAGGCGCTCGGCCACCCAGCTCTCGGCCTCCAGGCGCACCAGCTGGATGGCGCTCGCCGCCTTCCGGCGCTGGAGGTACCAGGCCACGCCCGCCGCGATGACCGCCGCGCCGGCGAGCACCCGCGCCCACTGGCCGTGCGCCAGCACCAGCGCGAGGTCGCCACGGAGCGTCGGTGTCGGCGAGCAGAGGCGGAGCAGCAGCAGCCAGCCGGTGGTGAAGGCCGCGAGGCCCGGCGCGAGGGCGCCCGCGAGGTCGAGCAGCTTCGGCCGCAGGCGCCGGCGGCGCAGCGCGGGGCCGCCGCCGAAGGCGATGGCGATGGCGGTGCCGACGAGGCCGCCGAGGCCCGACGACAGCGTGCTCGACGGGAGGCGCCAGCGCAGCTCGATCGCCACGGGGCGGCGGGTGACGCGGCTGAAGCCGAGGCGGCCGCGCATCGCGCGCTCCACCCAGCGGCCGTAGCGGGTCTCGAAGAAGCGGGCGGTCGCGCGGCGCTCCTCGGTGAGCGTCTCGAACTCCAGGCGCTCGGCGAACCAGAAGGCCTGCCAGGCCGCGGTGACGCGGTGCACCTCGCCCGGCGCCGACCCCGGCTCGGCGCGCACCGGCAGGCCCGTGAGGGTCGCGAGAAGGCCCGTGAGCCGGGCGCTCTCGCCGCGGTCGACGGTCTTGGCGAGCACGTTCTGGATGCCTGGGAGCGCGAAGGTGCCGAGCTGGAGCAGGCGGCCGTACGCGTTGGTGCGGTCGCGGGCGCCGACGCGCTGCGCCTGGCGGGTGGCGTAGCTCAGCCGGAAGTCGATGCCCCGGGAGGCCTGGAAGCGCGCCCACCACACCCGGGCGTGCTCATTTCGGTCGCCCGCGAGGGGGTCGGGCGCGCGCTCGGTGCCGGTGAGAGACTGCGACCAGGTGGCGATGAGCGAGAGGGCCTCGCGCCGCGCCGCGGGGCTCAGCTGATCGAGCCGCGCGAGGATGGTCGGGAGCCCCGCCGACCCGCGGCGGTCGAGGCGCGCCCGGGCCGCGGCGCGGGTGGCGGCCGCGCCGAGCTGGTCGAGGTCGGAGAGGGTGCGCCGCTCGGCGTCCAGGACGGTGGGGTTCCAGAACAGGGGGAGGTCAGCCCCGACCCCGTGGTC
>CAIOSS010000399.1 GCA_903860995.1 uncultured delta proteobacterium
AGGGCGCCCGCCGCCGCCGCAGGTCTGGGCCTCGGGACAGCTGCCGCAGTCGAGGGGGCCGCCGCAGCCGTCGCCCGCCGGTCCGCAGCTCACGCCCAGGGCCGCGCAGGTGCGGGGCACGCAGCCCGACGCCCCGCCGCACTGGCTCAGCCTCCCTCCCCCGCCGCAGGTCTGCGGGGCCACGCAGGTGCCGCAATGGAGCACACCCCCGCAGCCGTCGCCGATGGGTCCGCAGGTGGCGCCCGCGCTCGCGCAGGTGACGAGGCCGCAGCCGCGGCGAGGGGCGTCGGCGGGCGCCACGTCGCGGGGGGTGTTCGCATCGGCGGAGGCGTCGGTCGGGGAGAGCGCGGGGTCCTCGCTGCACGAAGCGACGAAGGCGACGAGCGCCAGCATGTGCAGCAGGGTGGAGTGGAGAGGCTTCATGCCCCCATTCACCACGAGCACCTTGGACCTACTCAACCCCACAAGCGAGGCGCGTCACCGCGCGCTTGACGGCCGACACGCGACGCAGCGCGAGGGTGAAGGGAGGTCCGCGCGACGGACATTCACCTTGTCCGCTGTTGCAGCGCTGACGCCCGGGCGGCGCCCCGGGGGCCCCGCTTGAACCTCCCCTTCCCTCCTCGTATAGGCTGCGCTTGCACCTCCCCATGCGAACTCCCTTACTCCTGCTTCTCTGTTCGACCTTCGCGATCGCCTGCACGCCCAGCGCGGTCAACGACACCCCGCCCCGCCTCGACGGCGCGGTGACCACCGACGCTCCGCCGGGCATCGACCGCCCCGTCAGCCCCGACGGCACGGTCGCCCCCGACGTGGTGGTCACGCCCGACGACGTGGTCACGCCCGACGACGCCGTCGCCCCCGCGGACACGGTGGGCAACCCCGACGTGCCGGCGGACATCCCCATCATGCCGACGACCTGTCGCTCCAGCCGCGACTGCGCGCGCGGGGTGTGCGACCGGGTTCGCAGCGTGTGCGTGGAGTGCGTCACCGCGGCGCAGTGCGACGGGTCGACGCCGGTCTGCCTGGCCAACCGCTGCGCCCCAGCGGTGGCGTGCATGTCGTCGCGGATGTGCCCGGGGCAGGTCTGCGACACCTCCCGCGCGGTGTGCGTCGACTGCGTGAGCGACCCCGACTGCATGGGCGGCAACGTCTGCGTGCGCAACAACTGCCTCCCCGCGCCGCTGCCCTGCCGCTCGTCGCGCGAGTGCGCCACGCTCGACCAGGTGTGCGACGCCTCCCGCGCCGTGTGCGTCGACTGCGTCTCGGACGTCGACTGCCCCGCGGCGCAGTTCTGCACCCCGGAGCGCATGTGCGCCCCGCAGGTGTGCACGCCGGGCGCCCGCGAGTGCCTCGACCTGCGGCGCATCCGCACCTGCAACACCAACGGCAGCGGCTGGGTGGAGTCGTCGTGCGGGTCCGGCGCGTCGTGCGTCGACAACCGCTGCCAGGCCCAGGTGTGCTCGCCCGGCTCGGCGAGCTGCGGCTCGATGACCCAGCGCCGGGTGTGCAACCCCGACGGCCTCGGGTACACGCCCACCGAGTGCGCCGCGATGGAGTCCTGCTCCCTCGGCGCCTGCCGCCCGTGGAGCTGCACCCCGGGCGCCACCACCTGCCAGTCGACCACCTCGGTGGCGATCTGCAACGCCGACGGGCTCGGCACCCGCGCGATGTCCTGCCCCGCGGGGTCGAGCTGCACCGGCGGCCGCTGCTCGTCGTGGGTGTGCACCCCGGGCGCGTACAGCTGCGCCTCCACCGCCGAGCGCCGCGTGTGCAACGCCGACGGCCTCGGCTACGCCCCCGCGGCCTGCCCGTTGCCGCCCAACGCGACGGCCGCGGCGTGCACCAGCGGCACGTGCAGCTTCACCTGCGCGGCGGGCTGGGGTGACTGCGACGGCGCGGCCTTCAACGGCTGCGAGACCAACCTGACCACCAGCGCCAGCCACTGCGGCACGTGCGGCCAGGCGTGCGGCGGGGGCGGAAGCCCCGGGTCGACCAGCGTGTGCGTGGCGGGCGCCTGCATGGTGACCTGCAGCGCCAACTACGCCGACTGCGACGGGAGCCCCGGCAACGGCTGCGAGGTGTTCACGGCGAGCGACGTGCGCCACTGCGGCGGCTGCGGGGCGATGTGCCCGGTGCCGCCCAACAGCGTGGCGTCGTGCGCGGCGGGCCGCTGCGGCTTCGTCTGCCTGAGCGGGTACGGCGACTGCGATGGCGACCTCTCCAACGGGTGCGAGCGCACGCTGGGCATCGACGCCGCCCACTGCGGGCGCTGCAACAACGCGTGCCCGACGGGCCCCAACGCGCGGGTCACCTGCTCGAGCGGCGCGTGCACCTTCGCGTGCGAGTCGGGCTTCTCCAACTGCGACGCGCTCCGCAGCACCGGCTGCGAGGCCGTCACCGCCACCGACCTCAACAACTGCGGCGGCTGCGGCGTGCGCTGCGCCCCGGCCAACGCGACGGGCGCCTGCGCGGCGAGCGCCTGCACCATCGCGGCGTGCGCGGCGGGCTTCGCCAACTGCGACGGCAGCACGTCCAACGGCTGCGAGGTCGGCCTCCAGACGAGCACCAGCCACTGCGGCATGTGCGGCCGCGCCTGCCCCGGCGCGGGGTCCCCCGGCACCTCGGTGACCTGCGCCGCGGGCGTGTGCGCTTCGGTCTGCCTGACGGGCTACGCTGACTGCGACGGCAACGCGGCCAACGGGTGCGAGGCCAACCTCGGGGCGGACAGCAACCACTGCGGCGCCTGCGGGATGGTGTGCCCGTCGGGCCAGAGCTGCGTGGCGCGGGTGTGCACCGCGGCGCCGCCGGGCTCGCTCAACACCGGGCGCTACGGCTTCGGCGCGGCCGCCGCGCCCGACGGCCGGGTGTACGTGTTCGGGGGGTACAACCTTGGGTACCTCAACAGCGTGGAGATGTTCGACCCGGCGACCAACCGCTGGACCGTCCGCGCCCCGCTGCCCAACTCGCCGTGGGCGCTCACGGGCGCGGCGCTGACCGACGGGCGCATCCTCTCGATCAGCGGCTACACGGGCTCGACCTACAGCACCGCGGTGTACGCGTACAACCCGACCACCAACGCGTGGACGGCGGTCGCGCCCGTGCTCACGGGGCGCTACCACGCCACGGCGACGCGGGGCATCGACGGGCGGGTGTTCCTGTTCGGCGGGCGCACCATTGCCGGGATGGCCACCACGGCGGAGGCGTACAACCCGGTGAGCAACGCCTGGACGGCCATCCGCGCGCCCGTGACGGCGCGGGTCGGGGCCAACGCGGTCACGGCGCCCGACGGGCGGGTGTTCCTGTTCGGCGGCGCGACGGACACCACCGGAGCGACGGCGACGCTGTCCGTGGAGATCTACGACCCGGTGGCCAACACCTGGTCGGCGGGCCCGGCGCTCACCACGCCGCGCACCTACGCCGGCGCGGCGCTCGGCACCGACGGGCGGATCTACATCGCGGGCGGCTACACTGGCTCCAACTACCAGGCGACGGCGACGGCCTTCGCGCCGGTGTCGGGCACCTACACCGCCATCGCGGGGCTCAACGTCTCGCACGGCTACGTGCGGCTCGCCCCCCTCCTCGACGGGCGCATCCTGGCCATCGCGGGCTCCAACACCACCAGCACGTACCTCGCCCGCGTCGAGGCCTACTCCCCGGCCGCCAACCTCTGGCGCTGACGGCGCGTCACTCCCGGGCGCCCGCGGCGATCCACGCGCGGACCACCGCGAGGAGCTCGGGCGTGAGCGCGTCCTCGCCCTGGGGCATCGAGACGCCGCAGGTGCGCGGCGCCGCGGCGCACTCGCTCACCGAAGACATCCGCGACTCCAGCTTCACCATCAGGTACGAGCTCGCCGGGTCGCCCGGGGTCACCCGCGCGAGGCGCGGCACCTGGAACGACGGCGCCCCCACGAGCGCCGCGTACCCGCCCGGACCGGTGAGGGTGAGCGACCCGGCGATTCCGCCGTGGCACGTCGCGAAGCTGCAGCGCGGGGCGAGGATCGCCTGCACCTGCGCCCAGCCAGGCGGTCCAGCGTCCGGGGTGGCGGCCGGGGGATCACCGCCGCACGAGGCGAGGGCGAGGGCGACGGGGACCAGCGCGCCGGGGCTCAGGGGTCTCACCCGATGGATTAGGAGCCGAAGGAGCGCCGCGGCGTCAACCGCGTCGACGGGTTGAGGGGGCGCCCCGACCTGCCATCCCATCGGCGCATCGGAGGTCCGACGTTGATGTCCCGGGTGTCACGAGGGTTGTGGGTGTGCACTCTCTGGGGTTGCTCGGAGGGCGCGCCCGTGACGACCGCGGCCGACACCGGGAGCGCGGACGTGGCGAGCGCGGACGGCGGGCCCGACCCGCGGGCGCGCGGGCCCTGCGGCTGACCTGCGTGTTCGACAACACCCGCTCGGCCACGGTGCGCTACGGCATCGGCGACCAGGAGATGTGCATCTGGTTCGGCTTCAAGGACCGCGCGTACCCGTGGGCCGGGCGGGCGACGCAGGCCGCGCGCCCGATGGTGCAGACGAGCGTGCGCGACGGCGTGACGCACAGCCTCGCGCCCTGCAACGAGCGGATCACCCTGCGCTCGCGCAGCGTGGGCGACTGAGCCGTGTAGGGCCGGGCTCTACCATGGACAGGTAATGTCCATGGTGGATTGGCCGCGGAGGGCGCCCGTGCGAGGGTCGCGCCGCGATGCAGAAGCCGTACGACGTGATGGCGCGGGGGCTGATCGAGGGCATCCTGTCGGGGCCCTGCGTGGTGCGGGTGGAGGAGCCCGTGGTGGCCGACGCGCGCTCCATCGACGCGCTGGTCGAGCCCATCGACGCGCGCCGGGGCGAGCTGGAGGGGCGCGGCTTCGTCGGGCGGCTCGGCGAGCGGCGCTGCGTCATCGAACCCTTCCATGACCCGCCCTCGCCCGACGAGGCTGACGCCTGCCTGCTGAAGGTGATCGCCCTGCACCAGCAACAGCTCACGGCGTGGCGCGCGCTCGATCGAGCGACGCGGGGCCCCGCGCCGCAGCGACCGTTGCTCTGGATCGTGAGCGCGGGATCGCCCGACGCGCTGCTGTCGTCGTGGGCGCTCGAAGCCATGGATGGGTGGCCGAGGGGATGCTACGCCAACGCCTCGGAGCGGGCGCCGCGTGTGGTGGTGGTGAGCCGCCTGCCCCGCACCCGCGACACGCTGCTGGCGCGCTGGATGGGATCGGGCGACACGCTGAGCAAGGCCGTCGTCGACCTGCACGCGCTGCCCGTCGAGGCCTGGGAGCGACGGGTGCTCGCCCCGCTGCTCGAGCTGCTGCGCCAGGAGCTGCCGCGCATGGGGGTCGACGTGTACACTCCCGGGGAGGACGCCATGAGGTACGAAGAAGCCCGACAGATCTTTGAAGCGAAGCTCGAGAAGCGACACGCCGAGGGCCTGACCGAAGGCCGAACCGAAGGCCGAACCGAAGGCCGAACCGAAGGCCGAACCGAAGGCCGAACCGAAGGCCGAACCGAAGGCCTCACGCCGCTCGTGCGCATGTTCGAGCGCAAGCTGGGGCGGGCGCTGACGGAGGCGGAGCGCGCGAGCCTCTCGGCGCGGCTCGACACGGCGGGCCCTGCGCGCCTCGGCGACGTCGTGCTCGACCTCGACGGCCCCGCGCTCGACGCCTGGCTGAGCGATCCCACCGCCACGTAAAGGCCGCAGGCGCGCCGTAGCCCCTCACCCCTCTTCCCTCACCCCTCTTCCCTCACCCCTCCTCCCTCACCTCTCCCCCCCCCCAACGATGACCACCCTCGACC
>CAIOSS010000400.1 GCA_903860995.1 uncultured delta proteobacterium
ACGGTCGGCGCATCTCAGCGCACCTCGACGACGTGGTCGCTCTCGATCTGCGCGCTCACGGTGCCCTCGCGGGCGAAGCGCGAGCGCATCGAGTCGTCGGCGATGAAGCGCGCGTGCATGGTCTTGAGCGCCCGCAGCTTGCCCGACCCCCGGGTGCCGCGCGACGCAGAGGGCGGGGCTCGTCTGGAGGCTGACGCATGCGCTGCCGCGCAGCACCGTTGCCGTCGGGCACATCGGCGCGTCGGGGACATCGGCGACGTCTTGAACGTCGGGGACATCGACCGCGACGGGCACGTCCAGCACCGCGGGCACGTCGACCTCGCCGGCATCGACCACGGCCGGCACCGGCTCCGTGTAGCAGCCCAGGCAGAGGGTCGCGGACAGGAAGGCGAGCGGGACGAGCGGTCACCTGGGCGATGAACCTTCCGGAGGGTGGCCGATGCCCACAGGGTCGCACGGCCCGCACCGGCATCATTGGCGGCGGAGCTCTGCCCTCCTCACCAGACATGAATTACGCAGACCCTCCGCGCGAACTTCTACGGTTCGTTCATGCACACCGACCTACCAGTCCCGCAGCGACGCACCGAGGCCCGCGCGGCGGTTTCGATCCCGGCGGCGGTCTTCGCCGACGGCTTCGACCAGCCCGTCGAGCTCGAGTGCAGCAACCTCTCCAGCTCGGGGATGTTCCTCCACGGCAACCCCTCGCTCGCCCTCGGCGAGGAGGTGCTGCTGGTGTTCGTGCCGCCGGGCACCGGGCACCACATCTTCATCGAGGCCGTCGTCGTGCGCGCGCTCTCCGGCGAGGTCGGCGGCCGCGGCCTCGGGCTCCGCTTCGCCCGCATGCCCCGCAACGACACCGACGTCCTTCGCAGCGCCCTCGGCCGCCGCCGCGACGAGGCCCGCGTCTGGGACCGCGCCGTCGCCGACCTCGAGTTCGACCTCGAAGCCAACTGACCTGCTACACCCGGCAGCACCCGTCGTGCGCCGCGCCCGCCCCTTGTTCCTCCTCCTCGCCCGGGCGCTCCTCGCCGCTGGGCCCTCGGCGCAGAGGCCGCGATCTCGCACCATTTCGCCTACGCCCAGGGCCGCGACCTGAGCGCCGGGCGCGAGCTGCCGGGCTCATCCAACTGGGTGGGCCTCGGCGTGACCAGCGAATGGCGCCCCACCCGCTCGCTGCTGCTGCGCATCGGGGTGGGTCACTCCTGGCTGCTCGACACCGGCGGGTATGGCGTCCTGAGCGAGCGCGCGCGGTGCCCATCACGCTCAAGGCCAGCCTCGGCTGAGCCCCCACCCACTCCCCTCGCCCCTCCTACTCCCGCACCCGCACCGCCGGCCCCAGCGCCTCGCCCACCGCGCGCGCCCGCGCCCTCCGCAGGTCCGTCTCCAGCAGCCGGAGCGGAAGCACCCGCACGCCCTCCTCGCCGTGCTGCATCCACAGCGCGTTGGAGGTGAGGGTCACCAGCGACAGCCGCCCATCGTCCATCCGCTCGAACTGCGCCCGCATCAACGCCACGTCCCTCGTCGCCGGGTCGACCAGCACGCGCTCGATGGCGGGCGACGGGTTGTCGAGCCCCCGCCACTGCGCCCCGTAGTTGGAGATCAGCGAGCCCATCGACCACGCGATGACCGCGTCGCCCCGCGGCGAGGCCACCCGCTCCACCCGCGCCTGCGCGACCACCCCGGTGCCCACCACCACGTCGGCGCCCGCGTCCACCAGCTGCCGCGCCAGGGCCCGCTGGTCCTCGCCGAGCGGGCGGAAGGGCGCGCGGTTCCACTGCACCCCGGCGACCACGACGTCGGCCACGGCCCGCGCCGCCGTCACCGCAGCGATCGCCCGCGCGCCGTCGAGGGACTGCGCCACCGCCGCGTGCGTCGCATTGCGCCCCGCGGCCATCTGCACTTGCTGGGTGAAGCACACGAAGGCCACCCGCATCCCGTCGCGCTCGGTGACCCACGGCGCCCACGCGGCCCCGTCGGTGTCGCCCGCGCCCGCGACGCCGAGGCCCGCCCCGCGCAGCGCCACAGCCGTAGCCGTGAGCCCGTCGCCCATCTGGTCGTAGGCGTGGTGCGTCGCGAGACACACCCCGTCGAGGCCGATGCGGGCGAGGTCGCGCGCCACGCTGCGCCCGATGGCAGGGGTGGTCCCGAGCGCCGCTGGCGCGCCCGCGAAGGGCGGCCGGAAGGCGTCGGTGAGCGGCGAGTCGAGCCACGCGAGCGCCACCTCGCGGGGCCCGACGAGCGCGGCGATCCAGTTGAGCGCCCACGCCACGCCGCCCTGGCTCGCGTGCTCGTCGAAGTGCGCGAGCACCCCGCGGTGCAACATGATGTCCCCGCCGAGGGTCACCACCACCCGCCGCGGCGGCGCCGGGACGTCCGCCGGCACGTCCACGGCGGCCTCCATCGCCGCCTCGCGCGGCACGTCGACGACCGCCGCGTCGAGCGCCGCTGCCGCGTCGGGCCGGGGGCTCCCGCGACACCCCAGGAGCGCCATCGAGACCAGCAACGCGCGCGCTCCGTGAACCATCGCGGCGCGATCAGTGCCCGACGCCCGCATCGTTGACAAGCCTCGGCGCGAGGCGCCTCGCTGGGCCACCACCCCGATGAACCCCCGCGCGGGATCGATGCTCGGCACCGGGCGAGTGATCGTCGGCGAGCGCACGGCGTTCTTCGAGTTCCTGCGGGTGGAGGCGACCGCGGACGGCGTGGTGTACACCGCCATGCCCCGCGGCGGCGCGGCGACCGCGTCGAGGGCGCCGAGGGCGGCCGCGCCCGCGCCGAGGAGACCCGGCTCGAGCGCCCTCCATGAGGGTCACTTCACCGCGATCATCGCCTTCAGCTGCGCCAGCAGGTGCAGCGACTCCAGCGGCGTCATCCGGTCGAGCTCCACGGCCTCCAGCGCCGCGATCACCGGGTGCTCCCGCGACACCGGCGCCGGCTTCTCCTCGAAGAGCCCGATCTGCTTCGGGGCCTTCTTCATCGGCCCCTCGCCGCGCTCCAGGTCCTTCAGCATCGCGCGCGCTCGCAGCAGCACCGGCTCCGGGAGCCCCGCGATCTTCGCCACCGCGACCCCGTACGACCGGCTCGCCCCGCCCTCCGCCAGCTTGTGCAGGAACACGATGTCGTCGCCAGTCTCCCTCGCCGACACGTTGACGTTCGCCACATGCGAGCGCGTCTCCGCCAGCGCGCACAGCTCGTGGTAGTGCGTGGCGAACATCGCCCGCGCCTTCACGGCGTCGTGCAGGTACTCCGCCACCGCCCACGCGATGGCGAGCCCGTCGAAGGTGCTCGTCCCTCTCCCGATCTCGTCGAACAGCACCAGCGACCGCGCCGTCGCCCCGCGCAGGATCGTCGCCGTCTCCCGCATCTCCACCATGAAGGTGCTCGCCCCGCGGGCCACGTCGTCGCTCGCGCCCACGCGGGTGAAGATCCGGTCGACCCGGCCCACCCGCGCCGAGCGCGCGGGCACGAAGCTCCCCGCCTGCGCCATCAGCACGATGAGCGCCACCTGGCGCATGAGCGTGCTCTTGCCCGCCATGTTGGGCCCGGTCACCAGCAGCAGCCGCGCGCCCGACTGCTCCAGCTTGATGTCGTTGGGCACGAAGGCCCCCGGCTCGAGCATCGTCTCGACCACCGGGTGCCGCGCGTCGCGCAGGTCGATCACCCCGCTGTCGTCCACGATGGGCCGCGTGTAGTCGTGCCGGTGCGCCACCTCGGCGAGCGCCGCGATGGCGTCGAGGTCGGCCAGCTGGTTGGCCAACTTCGAGAGCTTGCCCACCGCGTCAGCCACCTTGCCCCGCAGCTGCTCATAGCGCGCGCGCTCCAGCTCCCGGGCGCGCTCCTCGGCCTCCAGGATCTCCGTCTCCAGCGAGGTGAGCTCGTCGGTGATGAAGCGCTCGCCCCCGGCGATGGTCTGCTTGCGCCGGTAGTCCGAGGGCACCAGGTGCAGGTTGGCCTTCGTCACTTCAATGAAGTACCCGAACACTCCATTGAACTTGATCTTCAATGAAGTGATCTTCGTACGCGTGCGCTCGCGCGTCTCCATCGCGAGGATCACCTCCCGCGCGTTGCTCGCGAGCCCGGTGTAGCGATCGAGCTCGCCGTCGAAGCCCGCGCGAAACACCCCGCCGTCCTCCAGCGCCGCCGGGGGGCTGTCCGCGAGCGATCCCTCCAGCAGCGCGCAGAGCGGCGCGCACGGGTCCATCGCGCGCAGCGGCCCGAGCGCCTCGCCGGCCTCCGCGTTGGCGCTGAGGGTCGCCAGGAGCGTCGGCATGCGCCGCAGCCCGTCGCGCAGGGTGCCGAGGTCGCGCGGCGTGGCGACCTTCATCGTCGCCCGCACCGCGAGGCGCTCCAGGTCGGGGATCATCGCCAGCGACTCGCGCAGCCCCTGCCGCAGCTCGGGGTGCACCACCAGGGCCTCGACGGCGTCGTGCCGGCGGTGCACGCGCTTGAGGTCTTGCAGGGGGAAGGCGAGCCAGGTGCGCAGGCGCCGCGCGCCCATGGCGGTGATGGTCTCGTCGAGGTGCGAGAGCAGCGTGCCCTTCTTGTCGCCGCGCACCGAGCGGAACAGCTCCAGGTGCCCCTGCGTCGTCTCGTCGAGGTGGAGGTGCTCGCGCGCGTCGAGCCGCGACGCCCGCTGCACCGACACCGCCGTCCCCGGCTGGAAGTCCATCGCGTAGCGCAGCGCCAGCGCCGCCGCCACGCGGGTGCCCACCGGCAGCTCGCCGAAGCCCGACTGGAGGTTCTCGTCGCCCATCGCGCGGGCCAGCACCTCGCTCGCGGCGCGCGGGTCGAGCGGCGCCACCGAGCGCACGAAGAGCCGCGGGAGCATCCGCACCTCGGCGCGCACGGCGGCCTCGTGCTCCTTCGGGCAGACGAGCTCGCGCACGTCGAGCCGGGCAAGCTCGCCCACCACGCCGAAGAGGTCGTTGACCTCGCTGGTGAAGAGCTCAC
>CAIOSS010000401.1 GCA_903860995.1 uncultured delta proteobacterium
CCAGGTGTCGACCCACTGCCCGCTGGTGGAGTCGAAGAACTTCAGCTCGAAGCGCCGCACGCCGGGCACCAGCACGTCCAGCACCCCGCCGCGCTGAGGGTCGGTGTCGATCCGCGCCTGCTCGCGGCGCAGCAGGTCCATCCCGCGGCCCTCGTTGCCCCGGCGGTCGGCGAGGCGGTAGCCCACCTCGCAGGCGTCGCCCTCGTGGCTGCCGCGGCGCAGCCGGCGGTGCGTGAAGGTCGCCATGTCGAGCTGCGAGCCGCCGGAGCCGCCGCCGCGGCCGATGAACTGCGTCGTCGCCGCGAGCAGCGTCTGGGTCTGGTTCACGTGCAGCGAGAGGTACGCGCCGCGCAGGTCGCGGGTGATGCGCCCGAGGGCGGTGCGCATCAGGTAGTCGTTCTCCTGCCGGTAGCCGATCCGGGCGCGCAGCCGCGACGTCTGGTCGAAGGACGCCCAGATCATCGTCGACACCATGATGAGGATGGCCGACGCGATGAGCACCTCCAGGAGCGTGAGCCCTCCCTGGGCGCGGCGGCGTGGTCGGCGCGCGCTCACGGCGTCCTCAGGGCGGGCGGGAGCCCGAGCGCGGCCCCGGGCGAGGGGGACTGGGCGCCCGGCGTCGACGGGACGCTCGTGCCCGGCAGGGCGTTGAGCAGCTCCGCGGTCGGCAGGGTCTGCCCGGGGTTGGTCACGTACTCGACCACGACGAAGGAGTGCTCGCGCTCGCCCTCGTGCCAGCGCGTGGTCACGGTCAGCCGGCGGATCGCACCCTCCAGCAGCGGCTTCACCGTCGGGTACACCGTGGTGAGCAGCGTGCCGGCCATGTCGCGCGGCGACGGCGCCCCGCTCGGCGCCCCGGACCCGCCGCTCGCGGCGCCCATCATCCCCATCGCGCCCGACAGGCCGCTCAGGGCCGCGCCGGCGTCGCCGCCGCGCACGCCGCTGGTGCCACCAAACGAGGTGCCCGCCGCGGCGGTCGCGGCCTGGCCCAGGATCGCGTTGCCCGCCGCGGTCTCGACCGTCGCGGGGTTGGGCAGCTCGATGAGGTCGACCTGCGCCTCGCAGGTGACCCCGTCGGTGCAGCAGGGCTCGTCGCCCGTCGCGGGTGGATCTTCGAGGGTGGTGTCCGTCGCCGGGAGCCGGTCGGTGGCGAGCCACGCCTCGGCCTCGGTGAGCCGGCAGCGGGCCATCATCGTGGCGCGGGTGAGCTCGCGCGAGTGCATCGTGCTGCGGGCCGCGATGATGTTCGACGAGAACACCACGGTCATCGCCATCGAGAGGATCGCGATGGCGAACATCACCTCGATGAGGGTGAAGCCCCGCTGCGCGCGCCGGCTCACTCGGCCGCCTCGCGGACGCGCTGGTCGCGCAGGTCGACGTCGAGCTCGTCGCTGGTGTTCTCGTCGAGCCGCGGGAGCTCGACGGCGTGGTCGAAGATCTCCGGCCGCCCCGACGCGCCGTGGAGCATCACCGAGAAGGTCTCGTCGTTGCCGCCGTGAATGTGGATGACCGCGGGCTCTGCGGCGCCGCCGGTGAAGAAATAGATGTACCCGTCGCCGCGCTCCCGGGCCTCGGCCTCGTGCGAGCTGTAGAGCCGGGTGAAGGCGACGCCCTCCAGCTCGCGCACCCGGTAGCGGTTGCCCGCCGGGCGCGCGAACTCCGCTCGCGGCGCCCGCGGCCGGAGGTTGATCTGCGCCTCGGCCTCGCGCCGCGCGATCTCCTCGACCTGCTGCGCGTCCACCGTCGCGCCGCCCGCCCGCATCGGGTCGTTGGGGTCGAGCACGTGGGCATCCTGGGTGTCCTCGATCCACACGCTGTTGCCGCCCATGGAGAAGACCAGGCGCGTGGCGCGGCCGGTGGTGAGCGAGTGCACGTAGGCGAAGCGCATCGCCGCGGCCACCCGGGCGGCGGCCGCCCGCAGGCGCCCGCGGTGGGTGGCGCCGAAGCCCACCACGGCGCTCGAGGCCATCAAGCCCCCGATGAGCACCACGATCATGATCTCGAGGAGCGTGAACCCGCGCGACCGCGACGGCGCCAGGCGGCGCGTCGGTGATGCATGGTCGGCGGGCAGGGCGGGCACGGCGGGTCAGTTGCGGCGTTGCCGGGGGACGTCGTCCTCGTTGCCGTCGATGGCATCGGGGCCCTTGGAGTGCACGGTCGTCTCGCCGTTCTCACACGAGATCAGGTAGTCGTTGTCCCACGGGTCCTTGGTCCGCTGGCGGCGGTTGAGGATGCCGTCGGAGACCAGGCGCTCGACCGTGGGGCACCCGGAGGGGTGGTCCTGGCGCCAGAGCTCGATGGCGTGCTCCATCGTGCGCACCTCCTGGCTGGCCGTGTCGACGCGGGCCTTCTTGGCCTGGTCGAACACCGCGATGCCGACGGCGCTCGCGATGAGGCCCATGATCACCACGACGATCATGATCTCGACGAGGGTCATGCCGCGCATGGCGCGACGGCGGCGGGGCGCCGGGCGCGAGAGGGCGCGCAGCGCGAGGGCGAGGCGATGGCGGAGGGTGTTCATCCCGTTCTTGGCTCCTGTGAGGTGAGGCTCGTTCATTCGACGCGATCCAGCCCGAAGGATCCCTCCGGGCCACCCGACACAACGTCCGCCGAGGCTGGGAACTTCCCCCCCGGGCACGTGAAGAGAAACTCCCGGCCCCAGCCGTCGAGCCGCACCTGGGCGAGGTAGCGCGGCGCGCCCTGCGAGCCCTCCGGCGGGCGCACCAGCTCCGCGACGCCGCTGGGGCAGCGCCCGTGGTCGGCGCGGAAGGCCTCCGTGGCGCGCTGCACCGACACGACGGCCGCGCGCGTCGCGTGCACCCGCCGCTGGTGGTCGCTCAGCGACACCGCGCCGGCGACGCCGAGGAGGCCCACCGCGGCGCCCGCGAGGCCGCGCGCGTGGCGCACCGAGAGCCCCGGGAGCCACCGCCGCCGGCGCTCCCAGGTGAACTCCACGTCGGTCTCGTAGCGCCGCGGGGTCAATTGGCGAACTCGTTGAGCTGGAGCAGCGGCATCAGGATGGCGAAGGCGATGCCCCCGGAGGTCGAGCCCATCACCACGATCATCACGGGCTCGAGCAGCGAGGTGAGCACGGACACCCGCGCGTCGATGGCGTTGTCGTACGAGCTGGCCACGGCCTCGAGCATGGACTCCAGCTCGCCGCTGCGCTCGCCCACGGAGATCATCTGCGTGACCATCGGCGGGAAGCGCCCGGAGCGCTTGAGCGGCTCGGCGATGCTCTCGCCCTCCTTGATGGACACCGTCGCCTCGGTGATCACCGCCTCGAGCACGCGGTTCTCCATGACGTTCTTCACGATGTCCATCGCCTTGAGCAGCGGGACGCCGGACGACAGGAGCGTGGCGAGGGTGCGGGTGAAGCGCGAGATGGCGACCATGCGGGTGAGCTCGCCGAACACCGGCACCCGGAGGCGGAAGGCGTCCCAGCGGTAGGCCCCCTCGGGGGTGCGCTGCCAGCGCGAGAAGAGGTACCCCGCGAGGCCGGCGAGCAGGATGAGCGCCCACCACCACTTCGCCACGACGTTGGACACCGCGATGAGCAGCGCCGTGTACCAGGGCAACGCCTGGCGGAAGTCGTCGAAGATCGCGCTGACCTTCGGCACCACCACCACCATCATCATCCCGACGATGCCGACGCCCATCAGGGCCATGAAGGCCGGGTATGCGAGGGCGCCGACGATCTTGCCCTTCAGCTTGACCTGGCCCTCCATGAAGTCCGCGAGGCGCACCAGCACCGCCTCCAGGGTCCCCGAGGCCTCGCCCGCCGCGACCATCGAGATGTACAGCCCGGGGAACATCCGCGGGTGCCGCGACAGCGCCGCCGCGAAGCCGGTGCCCTCGTTCACCCGGTCGCGCACCTCGCGGTAGGCCTCGCGCAGCTCCTCGTGCTCCAGCTGCTCGATGAGCGCCGTGAGCGACTCGACCAGCGGGATGCCCGCCTTCACCAGCGTCGCGAGCTGCCGCGTGGAGAGGGCCACCGCCTGGCCCGGGCTC
>CAIOSS010000402.1 GCA_903860995.1 uncultured delta proteobacterium
CAGGCCACGAGAAATGAAACCCCAAGCGAGAGCAGGAGAGGACGTCCCATGATGCCGAAGGGTATCCCAACACCCTCCCGGCGGGTGTGCCCTATGCTCCCCACGAAGATGACCGACACCATCGAGACGATCCGGATGAAGCTGACCGCGGCCCTCGCCCCCGAGCGCCTGGACATCGAAGACGAGGGGCACCTGCACGCCGGCCACGCCGGGGCGAAGGCCCACGGCGGGGGGCATTACCGGGTGACCGTCGTCAGCCCCGCCTTCGAGGGGGTGGGGCCCGTGGCGCGCCATCGGCAGGTGTACGCCGCGCTGGCCGAGGAGATGAAGACCCAGGTGCACGCGCTCGCCCTGACCACGCTCACCCCCGCGGAGCACGCCCGGGGACGCTGACCGCCGCCGCGCGCACCTACGCGCTCGGCCGCCGCACCCGCACCAGCTTCACCCTCCGGGCGCTCGCCTCGACCACCTCCAGCGACGCCCCGCCGGGCACGGCGATCACCTCGCCGGGCTTCGGGATGTGCCCCGCCAGCACGATGCACAGCCCCGCGAGCGTCGAGTACCGCTCGCTCTCCGGCAGGTCGAAGTCGATCGCACGGTTGACCGCGTGCACGGGCATCCCGCCGTGCACCAGATAGCTGCCGTCGTCCTCGCGCCGCACCTGCACGGGCGCGGGGTCGTTCTCGCTCAGGATCTCCCCGACGAGCTCCTCGACGAGGTCTTCCACCGTGATGAGCCCGATGACCGTGCCCACCTCGTCGACCAGCATCGCGAGCGGGGTGCGGTCCGACTGAAGCTCCCTGAGGAGGGCCACGGCGTGGACGCTGCCGGGCACGAACTTGATCGGCCGGAGGTGGGCCTCGAGCGTGAACTCGTCGCCCCGCAGCGCCGGGCCGAGCAGGTCGCGGAGCGTCACGTACCCGACGATGTTCTCCTCCGAGCCGTCGTACACGGGCAGCCGCGCGAACCTCGCCTCGCGCGTGAGGAGCGCGATCGCCTCCCGGGTCGCCGCCCGCGAGACGGCCACCACCGCCGCCCGGGGGACCATCACGTCGACCGCGCGCAGCTCCTGGAAGTCGATGGCGCGCGACGCGATCTCGCTCGCCCCACGGTCGAGGGAACCCACCCGCGCGGCCTCCTCCACCAGCTCCTGGATCTCCTCCGGCGAGAGCCGCGTCTCGGTGAAGCTGGTGCGGTCGCCGAAGAGCCGCAGCACCAGGTTCGACGCCCCGGTGAGCACCCACACCAGCGGACGGGCCACCGACGACATCGCCCGCAGGCCGGGGCCCAGCACCAGGGCGTACCGCTCGGCCGAGCGTAGCGCGAGCGACTTGGGCACCAGCTCGCCCACCACGATCTCCAGGAACGAGATGCCCGCGATGACCGTCACCAACCCCAGCGAGGACGCGTACGCGCCGATCACCGGCACACCCCGGAGCGCCCGGCCGACATCGTGCGCCAGCGCCTCGCCGCCGAAGGCCGCCGCCGTCGTCCCGATGACCGTCAGCCCGACCTGCACCGTCGCCAGGAAGCGCTCGGGCTCGTCGCGCAGCCAGCGCACCGCCGCCGCCCCGGCGCGGCCCTCCGCCGACAGCTCGGCGAGGCGCGTCTTGCGCACCGAGAGCACCGAGATCTCCGCCGCCGCGAAGACTCCGTTGAGCATCATCAGCACGACGACGATCAACAGCTCGACGATCATCCCAGGGCGCCCTCCCCGTGGCCGTGACCATGCTCGTCGTGGTCCTGGCAGCGCGCGTCGACCCAACCCACCCAGTACGGTCCGTCGGGGCCGTGCTCGCGCTTCCAGATCGGCGCCCGCGCCTTGATGGCGTCGATGAGCGCCTTGCACGCGCGGAACGCCTCGCCCCGGTGCACCGCGCTCGCCGCGCAGATGATCGCCGCGTCGCCGACGCCCAGCGAGCCCACGCGGTGCGCCGCCGCGAGTCGCACGCCCGGCGTCTCCGCGCCGATCTCGTCTGCGATGCGCTTCATCTCCGCCACCGCCATCGTCGCGTAGGCCTCGTAGTCGAGGCGCGTGACGGGCCTGCCCTCGTTGTGGTCGCGCACCACGCCCACGAAGACGTCGATGCCGCCGGCGCTCGGGTGCGCCACGGCCGCGATCACGCGCTCGACGGAGAGGGGCTCAGCCGACAGCTCGAACACCGCCCCTCACTCCCCCCGGCGCCAGGTGCCGGTGCGCCCGCCGGACTTCTCCAGCAGCGCCACCTCGGTGATCGCGACGCCTCGCTCGAGACCCTTCACCATGTCGTAGAGCGCGAGCGCCGCGACGGTGGCGCCGGTCATGGCCTCCATCTCCACGCCCGTCCGGTCGAAGGCGTCCGCCGTCACCACGATCTCCGCCCCGTCGTCGACCCACGACAGCGCCACGGTCACCCCGGACAGCGCCACGTGGTGACAGAGCGGGATCACCTCCGGCGTGCGCTTCGCCCCCATGATCCCGGCGAGGCGCACGGTGGCGCCCACGTCCCCCTTCGGGCCGTCCCCCGAGCGCGCCGCGGCCACGGTCTCGGGGAGCATCCGCACCCGCGCCCGCGCGACGGCCCGGCGCGCCGTCTCGGGCTTCGCCCCCACCGCCACCATGTGCACCGCCCCGGAGGCGTCGACGTGCGTCGGTCTGCCAGTCTCGTCGGCCATCGTGGACGCTACCATCGCACAGGTGCCGGGGGCGCGTGCTAGCGTGCGCGCCGACGCCTGTGCTCAGCAATGTGGTGAGGTTCCTCGCGCTCATCGGCGCGCTGGTGTTCGTGCACGAGCTCGGTCACTTCGCGTGGGCGAAGCTGTACGGCATCAAGGTGCTGAAGTTCTCGCTCGGCTTCGGCCCGCGCGTCATCGGCATCCGCTACGGCGAGACCGACTACTGCATCGGCCTGGTCCCCTTCGGCGGCTTCGTGAAGATGCTCGGCGAAGACCCGAGCGACGAGATCCCCCACGAAGACCTGCCCCGCGCCTTCCACGCCCAGTCGCTCTCGCGGCGCTTCGTGGTCGTCCTGGCCGGGCCGGTGATGTCCCTGCTCTTCCCGGTGCTGCTCTACTTCGTGGCGCTGCTCGGCCGCAGCGACCTCACGCCGCCGCTCATCGGCACCGTCGCCCCGGGCTACGCCGCCGCGGGCCTGCTGCTCCCGGGCGATCGGGTGACCGCCATCGACGGCAGCGCCGTCAGCTCCTTCGAGGAGGTGCGCGTGGCCATCGCGCGCTCGCCGCGCCGCTCGATCCGCTTCGACCTCGAGCGGGCCGGCCAGGCCGTCGCGGTGCGCGTCACCCCGGAGGCGGTCACCACCGCCCTGCCCTTCGAGGAGCAGGTGACCACCGGCTTCCTCGGCATCGCGCCCGGCTTCCCCCTGCCCGTGGTCGGCGTGCGCGCGCCGTCGCCTGCCGACACCGCCGGCCTGCGCACCTTCGACGTGGTCACGATGTACCGCGGGGCGCCCGTTCGCCGCTGGGCCGACCTCGAGGCCTCGCTCACCCGCTCGCGCGGCGCGACGGTGCCGCTGGCCTTCCTCCGTCCGCGGGCCATCGAGGGCGCGCTCGGGGGCCTGCTCGACCTGGAGGTCTTCGACCCCGGACTCGCGCAGATCGCCCCGGAGCCCGGCACCGGCGAGATGACCACCCGCACCGGCATCGAGGGCTCCGACCTCTACCTCTCGGACGTCGCGCCCGACAGCCCCGAGGCCCTCATGGGCCTGCGCCGCAGCGCCCGGGTCATCTCCCTCGACGGCGTGGCGCCGCCCTCCTGGGAGCGCTTCATCGCGGCGCTCACCGAGGGCCCCGCGCGGCTCCGCACGCTGCGCTTCGCCCTCGACCGGCACGAGGCCGTCGGCGGGTTTTCGCTCCGCCCGGTGGTGCTCACCAACGAGTTCGGCGACCGCTCGGTGCACCTCCGCACGGGGCTGGACCGGTGGCGCCCCATCGTCGCCGAGCCCGCCATCGCCAACCCCTCGCCCATCCGCTACGCCCTCACCGGCGCGGTCTCCGAGACCGCCGAGGCGATGCGCTTCCTCGGGCTCGGCATCGTCCGAATGCTCCAGGGCCGGGTGCCCGTGGCCAGCGTCGGCGGGCCCATCGCGATCTACGACGCCTCCCGCAGCGTCGCCGTCGACGGCGTGTGGGGCTTCTTCCGGCTGATGGCCCTCATCAGCCTCAACCTCGGACTGCTCAACCTCCTCCCGGTGCCCACCCTCGACGGTGGACACCTGTTGTT
This sequence comes from uncultured delta proteobacterium, assembly GCA_903860995.1. Classification (GTDB taxonomy): domain Bacteria; phylum Myxococcota_A; class Polyangia; order Polyangiales; genus SCUS01. Next base: position 4,220 of record CAIOSS010000402.1, read on the forward strand.
CTTCGGCATGGAGGCCGTCATGCGCCGCCCGGTGCCCCTGCGCGTGCGCCAGGTCGCCTCGGTGCTCGGCCTGCTCCTGGTGGTCGCCGTGATGATCGTCGCGTTCCGCAACGACCTTGAGCGCAAGCTGGGGGTCGACCTCGGGGTGGGCGTGACCGGGGGCCCGTAGTTGGTCGGCGCCCCGTTCGCGCGCGCCGGGCGGTCCGGGCTAGACTGGGGCGCAGCATGAGACGCGCCCTGGAGATCGACATCGAAGCCTGCGACGCCCTCCTCGGGCTTCTCCGCATCCACGCTGCGGCCGAGGTGCAGCGCTGGCCCTCGCACCTCTCCGGCGGCCTCGCGCTCGCGGTCGACGAGGAAATGGAGCGCCTGGAGCCCGTCGTGCGCGACCTCGGCATGGGCTACGAGTGCCTCGAAAACCACGCGGTCGCGACCATCAACCGCACGCCGCAGTCGCGCTTCTCGGACGTCGACGGCGCCTTCCACCTCGTGGCGTGCCCCGTGTCCATCAACGTCGACCTCGACCCGCTGCGCATGGCCCTCGAGCGCGGCGACCAGGCCACCCGCGACGAAGCCACGAAGGTCGCGGGCGCCCTCCGCACCGTCGTCGCCTCCCTCGCCCGCAGCGAGCTCCTCGTCTGCCACAAGCTTTGCCTCGCGGGCGCCGAACAGCCCGCCGAGCGCGTGCTGCGCTTCGTCGACAGCTACCTCGCCAGCGCCTGGGTCAACACCAGCGCTCCGGAGCCGGCGCTCCCGTCGATGCTCCCGGTCGCCGTCGCCTACGACCCACACCCCTCGCTCGCCGCACCGGCCGTCCCCGGGCGCTTCGCCGCCGAGTCCACCGAGGTCTTCCGCCTCGACCTCGACCCCAACGCCCTGGAGGACGCATGATCCGCTGGTCCCGCCTCGTCGGCGTCGCCGCGCTGCTCGCCGCCCTCGCGCCCGTCCCCGCGGCTGCCACCACCATCGTCCCGGTCACCACCGAGGAGCTCACCCAGCGCTCCGACGAGGTCATCGTCGCCACGGTGCGCGCCTCGTCCTCCCGCTGGGAGCGCGGGCTCATCGTCACCGACCACGAGCTCGTCGTCGACGCGTCCATCCGGGGTCGCGCGCTCGTCCACGCCACGGTCTTCGTCCGCACGCCCGGCGGCGTGGTGGGTCGCATCGCGCAGGCCGTCCCCGACGCGCCGACGCTCGAGGTCGGCCGCACCTACGTGTTCTTCCTGTCGGGCGGCGTCGGGCCGGTGCGATTCCTCGCGCACCTCACGGCCGCGGTGGTCCCGGTCGAGACCAGCGCCCAGGGCGGGCTCGTCGCGCAGCCGCCGACGGCCCTCCTGGTCGACCGCTCCCACGCCACCGCCGCGGCGCCGCCGCCGATGCCGCTGCCCGCGATGCTCGACCGGGTGCGCTCGGTGCCCCGTTGAGGCCCATCGCCCTCGCCCTCGCGGTCGGGCTCCTCGGGCTCACGGCCGCAGGGCCCGCGCAGGCCTACTGCCGCACCATGACCTCGCGGGTCCGCGCGCAGGAGGGCGAGTGCCCCATGTACGGCGTCGCCCTCTCGTGGCGAAACCTCTGCACCGGCTACTCCCTCTACCGCGCCAACCTCCCCGCGGGCCTCACGCTGCCGGACATGGACCGCATCACCGCCTCGTCCACCGGCGCATGGGGCCGCGTCGCCTGCGACGACAACGGCCGCGAGCCGCAGTACTACCGCGTCATTCCCAACGGGCAGACCTCCAACCCCACGGGCTACACCCCCTACGGGTCGAACTCCAACACCGTGGCCTTCCGCCCGAAGTGGGAGGACGACGCGCTCCACCGGCCAGGCACCATCGCCATCACCGTCGTCACCTTCGACTCGCTCACCGGCGAGATCTTCGACGCGGACATCGAGCTCAACAGCCGCGCCGTGGCCAACCCCGGGGGCTTCGTGTTCGCCTCGGCGCGCACGCCCGAGCCCGACGAGTGCGACCTGCAGACGATCCTCACCCACGAGTTCGGCCACTTCCTGGGCCTCG
>CAIOSS010000403.1 GCA_903860995.1 uncultured delta proteobacterium
ATCTCACCCCGAGAACAACCTCCAGACCGACCTCTCCAGCACCATGCGCTACCGGCGCGACCGCCTCTCGCACTGGCTGCACTACCTCTTCAGCTTCCTGTCGGTCGGCCCCGCACTGCTCGCGGTCTACCAATGGCGCAAGCGCAACCAGAAGATGCTCCAGCGCATGCTCTCCGGGGAGCTCACCTTCTACGCGACGGTCGCCGTCCTCCTCGCGGTCAACTGGCGCGCCACGCTGGCGGTCTTCGTCATCCCCGTGCTGCTCGTGCGCACGCTGATGATGGCGGGCAACTGGGCGCAGCACGCCTTCGTCGACGCGGCCGACCCGGCCAACCCCTACAAGAACAGCATCACCTGCATCAACACCCGCTACAACCGCCGCTGCTTCAACGACGGCTACCACATCCATCACCACGTGAAGCCGCGCTGCCACTGGAGCGAGTACCCCGGTGAGTTCGAGCGCAACAAGAACGAGTACGGCCGCCAGGACGCCATCGTCTTCGACGGCGTCGACTTCTTCCAGGTGTGGGCGATGCTGATGACGAAGCAGTGGAAGGGCCTCGCGAAGCGCTTCGTCCACCTCCCCGGCGCGCCGGCGCGCGACGAGGCCGCGGTCATCGCGTTCCTTCAGTCCCGGGTGGAGCCCATCCCCGCCGCCGCTCCGTCAGCCGTCGCCCAGTAGCCGATCGAGGATGATCGCGACGGCGCAGCGCACCGGCAGGTGGTTGTACCCGCCCGGGCGCACCGGCGCGAGGTGAACATCGGCGCGGTCGAGCACCCGGTCGGCGAGCCCGTAGCCCGTCCCGAACATCAGCAGCCACGGCCCCTCGGCCTCCGCCATCTCCGCGCGCAGCGTGTCGAAGCTGGTCACCGCCGCGCGGGCCTTGGCCGCCGTCGTCACCACGCGCGGGGCCACGCCCTCCTTCGCCGTGACGGCCGCGATGGCCTCCTCGATGCTCCCGATGTCCTCCACGATGGAGAGGGCCTCGGTGCGCTCGGGGACGCGGTCGCCGCCCTTGCCCACGCGCCAGTAGCCGAGGATGTGGTGGATGAGGTCGCGCTGCGCCGTGATGGGCGTGACGACGTAGTAGCCCGTGACCCCGTAGGTGCGGGCGGTGCGCGCGATGTCGTGCACGTCGAGGTTGGTCACCGAGGTGGTGATCTCGTCGCCGCCGCGGCCGCGCACCGGGTGGTGCACCAGCGCCAGGTAGAGCCTCCCCTTCATGGTTCGTCTCCGTCGATGAGCTTCTGATCGTCGCGCCCCAGCGGCGCGCAGTTGAACAGGTCGGGCCGCCGCTCGCGGGTGCGCCGCAGGGAGTGCCACCGGCGCCAGCGGGCGATGCGGGCGTGATCGCCGCAGCGCAGCACCTCGGGCACCTGGGCGCCGCGGAAATCAATGGGCCGCGTGTACTGCGGGTACTCCAACATGCCGTCGTCGCCGTGCGACTCGGTCGAGGCGCTCTCCGCGTTGCCGAGGGCGCCGGGGAGCAGCCGCACCACCGCGTCGATCATCGCGAGCGCCGCGGGTTCGCCGCCCGTCAGCACGAAGTCCCCGAGGGAGACCTCGTCGTCGACGTAGGCGCGCACCCGCTCGTCGACGCCCTCGTAGCGGCCGCAGACGAAGGCCAGCGCCGGGCGGGCGCTGAGCTCGCGCGCGATGGCCTGGGTGAAGGGCCGCCCCGTCGGGCTCATCAGGATGCGGTAGGGCGGCGCGTCGGTGCCTTCGGTGAGGGGCAGCGACTCGATGGCGCCGACCACCGAGGGCGCGGTCATCACCATGCCGCTGCCGCCGCCGTAGGGAGCGTCGTCGACGGTGCGGTGCTTGTTGGTGGAGAAATCGCGGATCTGCACGCCGTGGAAGCGCACGAGCCCCTGGGTCACCGCGCGGCCGACGATGCTCGATCGCGTGAAGCCATCGAGCACCTCGGGGAAGAGGGCCACGAGGTAGACGTCCACGGGTCAGGCCTCGTCGTCGAGGGCGCCATCGGCGAGCACGACGCCCGCCTCGGTGTCGACCGAGACCACGAAGGTCTCGGTCATGGGGACCTCGCGGTCGCCCTTCGGGGTGCGCACCACGACGGCGTCGACGGAGGGGTAGGCGATGACCTCGACCACCTCGCCGACCAGGGCACCAGAGCGGTCGTGCACCGGCGCTCCCGGCATGTCGCAGTGGTAGAACTCCCCCTCGGCCAGCGGGGCGAGGTCGCTGCGACGCACCGACACCTCGGCGAGCACCAGGGCCTCGGCGGCCTCCCGGGTGCGCTCACCGGAGAAGGTCACGGTAATGCCCTTCCCGTCTTCGGAGAGCGTGGCGATCGAGAGCACCTTCTCGCCGAGGCCCTCGCGCTTCAGGCGCACCGTGAGGCCGACGCGCAGCGCAGCGATGTCCTCGTTGAACGGACGCAACCAGATGGCGCCCTGGAGGCCCTTCGGGCGTCCGAGCACGCCCACGGGGATCCAGCGCGCGGGTTCGATGCGCGACATATCCGGGGGTAACCTTCAGTCTTCGACGATGTTGAGGAGCACGCGCTGCCCGGAGACCGCGGTGGCGGCGGAGAGCACGGTGCGCAAGGCGCGGGCGGTCTGGCCGCGGCGGCCGATGACCTTACCGAGGTCGTCGGGCGCCACGCGCAGTTCGATGACCACGGCCCCGTCCCGCGACGACTCCGACACCTTCACGGCGTCGGGCTTGTCGACCAGCGACCGGGCGAGGTGACGAACGATCAGGAAGGGGTCGACCATGACGGCGGGATCGTGACGATCAGGACGCGACGACGGCGGGGTGGCGCTTCACGAGGTTGGTGACCTCCTGGGAGAGCTGCGCGCCGACCTTCTGCCACGCGCTCAACCGGGCGTGGTCGAGCGTGAGGGTCTTGGTGGCGTCCTTCGCCCGCGGGTCATAGAGCCCGATGAGCTCGATGTGCTTGCCGTCCCGGGGGGCGCGCGAATCCGTCACCACCACGCGGTAGACCGGGGTCTTCTTGGTACCAACGCGCGCCAGACGAATCTTGACCATGATTGCGAAACCTTCCTGATACCGACGACTGATCAACGACGGCCCTGCAATGGGCGTCAGGGGGACGGAAACTACAGGCCCCACCTCCGCCCCGTCAAGCGCCTCCCCCGCGTCGACTGTCGTCCATGGCCCGCTTGACGCCGCCGGTCACTCCCCGCACTCCATCGCGGCGATGTTGTCGTCCGCGCTCCGCTCCTCCCGGCTGTGGCCCATGCTGATGCTCTCCCTCGGGGCGTCGTTCGGCCTCGGCGCCTCGTGCCGCCGTCCGCCGCGCCCGGCCCCGGCCGCGGTCGCAGCGCGCCCGTCCATCCGTTTGTATTTCCTCGCCGACCTCGACGGGTACCTCGAGCCCTGCGGCTGCCAGTCGCGGCCCCTCGGCGGCATCGACCGCGTCGCGGCACTCCTCGATCGCGAGCGCGCGGCGCACCCGCTCAGCCTCGTGGTCGCGACGGGCAACCTCTTCTTCGAGCACTCGACCATCGAGACGCAGATGGTGTTCCAGGAACGGGCGAAGGCCGAGTCGCTGGGCCCCATCCTGGACGGCCTCGGGCTCGCCGCGTACGCCCCGGGCCCGGCGGACTACGCCCTCGGCGCGGAGGCCCTCGCGGGCATCGCCGGCCACACCCGCGCGGTCCCACTGCTCGCCAACGTCGCGGGCCGGACGGGCACCCTGGTCCGCGTCGTGGGCGGCGTGCGGGTGGGACTCGTGGGCGTGAGCGACTTCGCGGTCGCCGACCACCCGCCCCCTCCAGGAGCTCCCGCGACGACCGACGCCGTGGCGGCGGCGCGCGCGGCGGTGGCGTCGCTGCGCGGCCAGGTCGACGTGGTGGTGGTGCTCGCGTCGGTTCCGCGGCGCGTCGCACGCACCATCGCGGGCGAGGTCCCGGGGGTCGACTTCGTCGTCGCAGCGCGCGAGTCGTCGGCCACGGCGCCGCCGCCCGAGCGCATCGGCCAGGCGCACCTGCTCACCGCGGTCGACCAGGGCAAGGGCCTCGGCGCGGTGGACCTCTATGTGCGCGGCGACGGGGCCTTCCAGGACAGCTCCGACGCGAGCGCCGCCGCTGAGCGGGCCCGCCTCGACGAGCGCCTCCACGCCCTCGCGGGCCGCATCGCCGCCTGGGAGCAGGACCCGGCCACCGATCGCGCCGCCATCGCCGCGCAGCGCGCCCGGCTCGCGGAGATGACCGCCCGCCGGGCGACGCTCGACCACCGCACCGTTCCCACCACCGGGAGGGTCTTCGACGCGCGCTCCTTCGAGATCGCCCCGGAGGTGCCTCGCGCGCCGGCGGTGCAGGCGCAGATCGCGACCTACTTCCGCGCCATCAACGAGCGCAACCGCGCGGAGTACGCGACGCTTCGGGCCCCGACCGCGCCGCCCGGCACCCCCCATTACGTCGGCATCGAGGCCTGCCGCGACTGCCACGAGGACGCCTACACCGTCTGGGCGCGCACCCCGCACAGCCACGCGTACCGGACGCTCGAGGACAGCTCGAAGAACTTCAACCTCTCCTGCGTGGGCTGCCACGTCACCGGGTACCGCCAGCCGGGCGGCAGCGAGGTCGTCCAGAACGATGGCCTCCGGGACGTGCAGTGCGAGACCTGCCACGGGCCGGGCAGCGCCCACGTCGACGCCCGCAGCGACGCGGCCCGGCGCGCGACGATCCGCCGAGACGCGCCGGCCGACCTCTGCGCGACGCAGTGCCACACCCCGGAGCACTCCGACCATTTCGACTACGCCACCTACCTCCCGCGCATCCTCGGGCCGGGGCACGGACAGCCGTTGACCGCGGGCGACGCAGGCGCGGGCGACGCGGCCCCGGCGACGACCGCAGCGGCAGCGCACTGACGCCGGAGATCCGTTCCCCCCCGGAAACTTGTCCCCGGCGCGCCGACCGGGACACGCTGGGACGATGCGCCCGACCCCACTGCTCCTGGCGGCGATCGTCGGCCTCGCGGGCTGCGGCACCTCGCTCGCTCCACGCGACACCCTGCGCGCCGAGCCCGGCGGCGCGCAGCGGGGCTACGCCTCGTACTACAGCGACCGCCTCGCGGGCCACGCCACCGCCAACGGCGAGGACTACGACCCGGCCCAGCTCACGGCCGCGCACCGCACCCTCCCCTTCGGCACCCGCGTCGAGGTGCAGCGCGTGGACACCGGCGCCCGGGTCGAGGTGCGCATCAACGATCGTGGTCCATTCGCGGGCACCCAGCGCATCATCGACCTGTCGCGCAGCGCCGCCGAGGCGATCGCGATGATCCGCGCGGGCGTGGTGGCGGTCACCGTGCGGGTGCTCTCGGTTCCAGCGCGGCGCTGAAGGAGAGGGCAGGCGGCGGCTCCGCCGTGCGCGGGCGACGCGGAGCACGAAGCGCGGTGCCCGCTCGACGCCCTGCGGGCGCGGCCCTAGACGGAGCCCATGATGTCGTTTCGCTCGGCCATCCTCGTGCTGGTCCTGTGCGGGTGCTCCTCGCCGCAGCGGACCGTGGTCATCCCCGAACCCGGTCGCGTGCTGTGGGAGCAGTGCCACGATCCACTCGTCGCCTGGTGCCGACAGCGCAGCCACAACGACGCCACGCAGACCGCCGTCTGCGAGCAGGACCGCGCCAACGAGTACGCCGGCCTCGTCGACAACCCGGCGCGGCGCGACTACGTCGACTCGCACGGCTGCCGCAACTGATCCCCTGACGGCGGG
>CAIOSS010000404.1 GCA_903860995.1 uncultured delta proteobacterium
GAGACCCTAATCAGGCCTGGGCGGACTTCACGCGCTTGATGAACGCGCTCATGGTCTCGTCCATGTGCGGCGTCGGGAGCGCGCGCTGGTCTTCGATTCCGAGGCGGTTGGCGGCGCCGGCGAGGTAGCCGCAACGGAGCGCGGCGCGCCGGCTCATGGCCTTGACCGGGCGCTTGTTGAGCTGCGTGGTCACGAACACCCAGGCGGACTTGTCGGCGGTACGGAACTTCGGCTTCTGCATGAGAGACCCTTTTGCGATTCGAGGGAGGCGGGTTGGTACCCGAAGCTCCACTGCCCTGTCAAATGGCAGCGGCGGCGGTTTCGGGTGGAGTTCCAGGCGCGCGCGGCGCCCGGTCGTACGGTCAGATGTCCAGGTTGCGGGCGTTGAGGGCGTTCTTCTCGATGAAGGCGCGGCGCGGCTCGACCTCGTCGCCCATCAGCAGGGTCATCACCTTGTCCGTGGCCGCGGCGTCCTCGACCCGCACCCGCAGCATGATGCGCTTCGCCGGGTCCATCGTGGTCTCCCAGAGCTGCTCGGCGCTCATCTCGCCGAGGCCCTTGTAGCGCTGGATGGTCGCGCCCTTCTTTCCCCGCTCGTCGATGAGCGAGTGCAGCTGCCCCCCGTGCACGATGGTGTGCGTCTTCGACCCGTCGACCAGCGTCCACGGCGCCGGACCCAGCGCCCCGAGGTGGTCTTCGATGGCCGTGAGCTCGCGCACCTCCGGCCCGTCCAGGAAGGCCCAGCTCACCGTGGTGGTGCGCCCCGCGGTGCCCGCGCGCACCCGGATGAGCACCCGCCGGCCGCCGTGCTCCAGGTCGTCCTCCAGCGAGAAGCGCAGCGGCAGAAGCTCCGGCGAATACGTGGTCATGTACTCCTCCAGGCGCCGCATGCCCTCCGTGATCGCGTCGTCGTCCTTCAGGGTGTCGCGCGTGAAGGCCCGCGTGCGCACCACCGCGCTCACCACCTTGGGCTCGCAGCGCAGCTCCATGCGCTGCAGCAGCGTCTCGGCGCGGTGCAGCTCCATCGCCAGCGCGTGCAGCTCATCGCCCTCGATGGTCCTCGTCTCCGAGCGCAGCGTGAGGTTCTTCGTGCCCACCTTGATGACGTTGTGCGCGAGCGCCTCGTCGTCCTTCACATAGTCGATGGTCTTGCCGCGGCGCACCCCGTAGAGCGGCGGCTGGGCGATGTACAGGTAGCCCTTCTCCACGAGCTCGGGCATCTGCCGGAAGAAGAAGGTCAGCAGCAGCGTGCGGATGTGCGACCCGTCGACGTCGGCGTCGGTCATCAGCACCACGCGGTGGTAGCGCAGCTTCTCCAGGTCGAGCCGCGGACCGGGCGTGGTCGACCCGCTCTCCTCGTCCGACGACTTCGGATCGCCGAAGCTGTCGGGCCGCACGGTCACCCCGAGCGCCGTGATGAGCGTGCCGATCTCCTGGTTGCCCAGCATGCGCTCGAAGCGCACCCGCTCGACGTTCAGGATCTTGCCCCGCAGCGGCAGGATCGCCTGCGTCTTGCGGTCGCGGCCCTGCTTCGCCGAGCCACCCGCGGAGTCACCCTCGACGATGTACAGCTCGCACTTCGACGGGTCGCGCTCCTGGCAGTCGGCCAGCTTGCCCGGCAGCGAGCTCGCGTCGAGCACACCCTTCCGGTGCACCAGCTCGCGGGCCTTCTGCGCCGCCGCGCGGGCCTGCGCCGCCAGCACGCACTTCTCCACCACGCGCTTGGCCGCCGCGGGGTTCTCGTCGAGCCAGCGCGAGAGCCGCTCCTGGAGGATGCCCGACACGATGCCCGACACCTCCGACGACACCAGCTTGTGCTTGGTCTGCGAGCTGTACGAGGGGCTGGGGTGGCGCACGGAGATCACCCCGGTGAGGCCCTCGCGCACGTCGTCGCCGATCAGGGTCAGGTCTTTCAGGGCCTTGAGGAAGCCCTTCTCCGTACCGTAGGCGTTGATGCACTTGGTGATGGCCGTCTTGAACCCGAAGACGTGCGTGCCGCCGTCCTTGTTCCAGACGTTGTTGGTGTACGCGTAGATGGCCTCGTAGAGACTGTCGGTCCACTGCAGGGCGATCTCGACGGTGACCACCTTGCCGCTGTCGAGCGCGTGCTCGCCCTTCAGCGCGATGGGCTCGGCGTCGGTCTTCTTCTCCGCGTTGAGAAACTTCACGTAGTCCGCGATGCCGCCCGCGGAGTGGAACTCCTGCGTGGGCTTGCCCGTGCGCTCGTCGGTCAGCGTGAGGCTGAGCCCCGCGTTGAGGTAGCCCAGCTCGCGCAGCCGGTTTTCGAGCGTGTCGTACGAGAACTCCGTCATCGTGAAGATGCTGGCGTCGGGCTTGAAGGTCACGATGGTGCCCGTCATGGGCGTCTCGCCGATGACCTTCAGCGGCTCCTTGGTGACGCCCGCCGCGAACTCCAGCTCGTGCACCTTGCCCTCGCGCCAGATCTCGAGCCGCAGCCACTCGCTCACGGCGTTGACCGCGCTCACCCCGACGCCGTGGAGCCCCGACGACATCGCGTAGTTGTTGGCGCTCTTGAACTTGCCGCCGGCGTGAAGGCTGGTGAGCGCGAGCTCGGCCGCGCTGATGCCGTGCTTGGTGTTGATGCCCGTCGGGATGCCGCGCCCGTTGTCGGCCACGCGCACCGAGCCGTCGGCGTGCACCGTCACGTCGATGCGGTTGCACACCCCCGCGAAGTACTCGTCGATGGAGTTGTCGACCACCTCCCACACCAGGTGGTGCAAGCCCGACCCGTCGTGCACGTCGCCGATGTACATCCCGGGGACCTCGCGCACCGCCTGGAGACCCTCCAGCTTGGTGATGCTGTTCTCGTCGTATCCGGTGCTCGTCGGTTCCGTCGTCATCTCGTGGTTTTCCTCGGAAATTGCAGGTCTTTTCTCTAGCAGAGCGACCCTCGAGTTACAATGTCAGGCTATGTCCATCACCCGCCGTCGGCGGTCACCGCGCCGTCGGCCACGGTGAAGCGCTTCGCCCCCGGGAGCAGCGCCGCGATGGCCGGGTCCGTGGTGGTCACGAACACCTGCGCGCCGAGGGCCCCGACCAGCTTGAAGAGCCGCGCCGTGCGCTCCCGGTCGAGCTCGCTGGAGACGTCGTCGAGCAGCAGGATGGGCACCGAGCGGGTGCGGGCCTCGAGCACGTGCAACTCGGCGAGGCGCAGGGCGAGGGCGAGCGCGCGGGTCTGCCCCTGGCTGGCCACCACGCGGGCGGGTAGGCCCGACCAGGTGATGGCGAGGTCGTCGCCGTGCGGGCCGAGCGACGTGAGGCGCCGCGCGAGGTCGCGGGGGAGGTTCTCCGCGAGGGCGGCGGTGAAGGCCACCTGGTCCCCCGCGGCGCGCGGCTGGTACTTGAGCTCGATGGCGTCGGGGCTGAGCGCCACCTCGTCGAGGGCGCGGCGCGCGGCGGGCACGAGGTCGTGAGCGAGCACGGTGCGGGCGCGCACGAGGGCGCTGCCGTAGCGGGCGAGGGGGAAGTCGAAGGCCTGGATGGCCTTGGCGTTGGGTTGCCTCTCGCGCAGCAGCGCGTTGCGGGCGCGCAAGGCCTTGCCGTAGCTCTTCAGCGCCTCGCCGTAGCCGTCGACGGCGCGCACCAGGATGCGGTCGAGCAGGCGACGGCGCAGCTCCGGCGGGCCCCGCACGAGGTCGAGGTCGCCGGGGTGGAAGACCACGCACGCGGCGCCGGAGAAGTACTCCAGGGCGTGCTCGGGGCGCTTGCCGTCGAGGGTGATCTCCCGCGAGGTGCGGGCGAGGCGCAGGCGGTACTCCCGCGCCGGGACGGGGCCCGCGACCCGCATCAGGATCTCCGCGGCCTTGGCCTCGTGGCCGATGAGCTGCGTGCGGGTGGCGCCGCGAAACGACCGCAGCGAGGCGGCGTAGTCGATGGCCTCGAGGACGGAGGTCTTGCCGTGCCCGTTGTCGCCCAGCAGTACGTTGCCGCCGGGCGAGGGGGCGAGCTTCACGCCGCGCAGGTTGCGAAACCCGTCGACGTTGAGCTCGGTGATGCGGAGCGGGATCACGAAGAGGAGGAGGAGGAGGAGGTCAGATGCGCATCGGCATGATGACGCCGAGATAGTCGTCGCGGCCGACGGGCTTGATCATCCCGGGGTCGAGCTCGCCCGACAGCTCCAGGGCGACCTCGTCGGAGGTGAGCGCGCTCAGGGCGTCGGTGAGGTACTTGCTGTTGAAGCCGATGGTGACGTCGGGGCCCTGGAGCGACGCGTCGATCTCGTCGCTGCCGGCGCCGATCTCGGGGTTCTCGCTGGTGATGAGCATCCGCGAGGAGTTCACCTGGAGCTTCACGCCGCTGGTGCGGTCGGAGGCCACGAGGGAGACCGCGCGGAGGGCGTCGAGGAGGGCGATGCGCGAGGCGGTCACGGTGCGGTCGGTGGCCGACGGAATCACCTGCTCGTACGAGGGGAAGGCCGCGTCGACGAGCTTCGACGAGAGGGTCATGCCGTCGCGCTGGAAGAACACCGGGCCCTGCGAGCTGTTGGCCCCGATGCCCACGGTGAGCGGCCCGGCGCCGGCGTCCTTCTTCTCGGCGCGCAGCTCGTCGACCATGCGCTTGAGCTCGTGCACGGCCTTGGCGGGGATGAGCAGCTTGCTCTGGGCCTTCATGCCGTTGATCTTGCGCTCGGCCTTGGAGAGCCGGTGGCCGTCGGTGGTGACCACCCGCAGCACGTCGCCCGCGAGCTCGAAGAGCGCCGCCGAGAGGTGCGGCCGGGTGTCATCCGCGGACATGGAGAACTGCGTGAGCGCGATGAGCTCCGCGACGTCGTCGGCGGGGATGAGCGTGAGGGCCACCTTGCTCGGGTCGGGCAGGGTGGGAAAGTCCTCGCCGGGCATGCCGCTCAGGTCGAAGCGGCGCTTGCCCGACTTGATGCGCGCGGAGAAGTTCTTCTCGACGGTGACCGTGACGTCGCCGTCCGGGAGCACCTTCACCACGTCGAACACGTGCCGCGCGGGCAGGGCCACGGTGCCGCCCTTGCGCACGTCGGCCTTGCAGTGGGCCGTCACCGCGAGCGTCAGGTCGGTGGCCGCGAGCCGCACGCCCGACGCATCCGCCACGATCAGCACGTTCGTCAGGATGGGCATCGCCGACTTCTTGTCCGCCACGCTCTGCACCCGGCTCAGCGCCCTCACGAACTCCCGCTTGTTGACCACGAACTCCATCGCTCACTCTGTCCTTCGGTCTCGGCTCAGCGTCCGAGACCCGTTTGGCTTCCGGATGTCTTCTTCTCTATTCAGGGAGAATTGAATTCAATTAAACAGTAGTAGTAGTGAGCCCTGTGGAGACGGTGGAAAACACCGGTTCTTGCTGTCCCACCGGGCGATGCGCTGGGGACGTCGCCCGGGGGCTCTCCTGTTGAAGCGCCGGGGACAAGGCGCACCGTACGCCATCCCCAGCCCCGTCCACAGTCCCCGTCACCAGGGAAGCACCCCTGAGGTCCCCCAGGGTTTTCCACAGCCCCGACATCTCGCGCTTTTCCGGGGAAATCATCGGGCGGCGTACTCCTCCGCCCCGACCGCCGCGGCCAGCACCGGGGCCGCGAAGCCCAGCTTCAGGGAGATGGCCTCCAGGGCGGCGGCCAGCTCCAGGTCGTCCACCCGGAGCTTCGCCACCTTGCGCACGGACGACATCACGGTGGTGTGGTCCTTCCCGTTGAAGCGCGCGCCGATCTGCGGAAACGACGTCCCGAGGTGGGTGCGCGCCAGGTACATCGCCACCTGCCGCGGGAGCGCCACCTCCTTGTGGCGGTCCTTCCCGATGAGCTGGTTGAGCTTGATGCGGTAGTGCTCGCAGACGGCCCGCTGCACGTCC
>CAIOSS010000405.1 GCA_903860995.1 uncultured delta proteobacterium
AGCGCCGCCATCGTCAGGGACTCCGCGCGCGCCTGCTTGTCCCCGATGGCCGGCAGCCGCGACCGCCGCCGCTCGCGCAGCAGCTCCGCCGCCTGGGCGCGCACCTCCCCGGGGCTCCAGCCCAGCACGTCGCCGGCGATCACCGCGCCCGCCAGCGCGCAGTCGTTGCCGCCGCACGCGCCGTTCGCGAGGTTGGTGCGCCGCGCGACGTCCGCCAGCGTGCGCGCGAACTCGTGCTTCGCCACCCAGCGCACCTCGCAGGCCAGCACCGGCTCGTGGTGGCACACCACCGTCCGCCCCCGGCGGTCGCTGTCCGCCAGGATCGCCTCGGCGCGCGACCCGTGCCGCGTCACCAGCCGCTCGACGGCGAAGCGCGTGAGCTCGTAGCGCGCGGCGAGCTTGTCGATGTCCACCACGCGGTCGCCCCCGGGCAGCGGCGCCGTGTGGGTGGTGCACGGGGCGTGGTTGCCCAGCCGCGGGGCGATGAGGTCGGCGGCCTCCTGGGCGAACATCCGGTAGCTCGCCAGCTTGCCGCCGATGAGGGAGTACAGCCCCTCGGCGCCGTGCGCCGCGTGGTCGACGATCTCGTGCTCGCGGGAGAGCGCGTCCTCCATCTTGCCCCACGCGTAGAGCGACGGCCGCGCCCCGACGGTGGTGCCGATGATGCGCGCCTCGCGCACCCGCGGCAGCACCTGCTCCACCCCCTCGACCAGGTAGCGCACCTCGTCGGTGGTCACCGGCAGGTCGTCGAGGTCGGCGTAGGTGTCGTCGTCGGTGGTGCCGATGAGGGAGGTGTTGCCCCAGGGCTCGATGAAGATCTGTCGCCCGTCGATGGCCTCGGCCATCACCCCGACGTCGGTGACCGGGCGGTCGAGCACGAGGTGCACGCCCTTCCCCGGGCGCACCCGCACGTGCTGCGAGACCCCCGCCGTGGCCGCCGTGATGGGGCTCCACGCGCCGGTGCAGTTGACCACCACCCGCGCGCTGAACTCGTACGCCCGCCCGTCGAGGCGGTCGCGCGCGGCGACGCCGGTGGCGCGGCCCTCCTCGACCACGATGCGCTCGACGGAGGTGTGCACGTACAGCCGGCAGCCGTGCTCGACGGCGTCGGTGGCGTTGGCCACGCAGAGCCGGTTGCCGTAGATGCCCCACTCGTCGAAGGTGATCGAGCCGTAGAGGTCGCGCTCGCGCAGCCCGGGGACGAGCGTGAGGGTCTCCCCAGGGGTGAGCCGGGTGTGGGGCTTGCCGCGCTTGAGGGGCTGGTACTCGTCGTACACGGCGAAGAAGGCGTCGAAGGCGTCGAAGCGCACCTTCGCGATGGGCCCGTGGCCGAACACCGGCATCACGAAGGGAATCCGGAAGATCATGTGCGGCGCGATGGTCTGGATGTACCCCGAGTCGACGCACGACGAGCGGGTGACCGATGGGTGCGTCGTGAGGTAGCGCGGCCCGCCGTGGATCATCCCCGACGAGTTGCCGCTCGCCCCGAAGGCGAGGTCGTTGCGCTCCAGCAGGATGACCCGCAGACCGCGGAGGGAAAGGTCGCGCGCGAGGCCGGTGCCGTTCACGCCGCCGCCGATGATGAGCACGTCGCAGTCAGGCCGACGCTGGGCGAGTTCAGTGGTCATAAGGTGGATTTCGAGGCCGTCGGTGGGTGTCGGCGCGGAAGGTAATCCCAAAGTCCCCGCAGGTGGCGGGCGAAGCATCTCACCGCGGCCGCGGAGCCCCCGTGGACCCTCCTCCGGCGGCTCGTCCGTTGTCCGCAGCGCGGACACCTCCGCCCTGGGGATTTCTGTCCCACCGGGGCGTTTCGGAGCGTGCGGGAATGCTCAGCGACGGACGAGGGCGAGGGCGGCCGTGCGGAGGTCGTCGAGCTCGAAGGGCTTGCCCAGCACCCCGGCGGCGCCGACCCGACGGGCCTCGGCGCAGACCGCGTCGTCGGCCGTGGCCGAGAGCACCAGGATGACGGCGCCCGCGAGCGTGTGGCGTAGCTCGTCGAGGGCGCTGAGGCCGTCGCGGCCGGGCATGTTGGCGTCGCTGACCACCAGCGCGGGGGGGGAGTTGTCTTCGCGGCGGGTGCAGCACGCGATCTCGATGAGCTCCTCCGCGGTGCGCGCCTCGGAGACGACGAAGCCGTCCCGGGTCAGCGCCTCGACGATGATGCGCAGCAGGGCGGGGTCGTTCTCGGCGACGAGGGCTCCCGGACGCCAGCCGAGCGGGCGGTTCCGACGCGAAGGCGGCGGTGCGGCTGAGCGAGCGGGGGAGACGGGCATCTCATCCTCCATCGGACGGTGGTAGACCACCAGGGGTGGTGGTCGTGAACGCGAGGAAACCCGTGTCTTGCACACCGCGTACGCAGCGACGCGCGGCCGCCATCGGGCTCTCGCTGGCGGTCGTTCCAGCTCTCCGGTGCGCACCGTCGCTTCCCGGCCGGCGGGCGCCCCGACCCGCTGTGCCGCGGGTGACCGGCGTGGCCTATGGACCCGTAGCGAGGGCGCCGTCGAGGGCCGCCGCGGCGCGCCGCTCCAGGTCGCCCTCGTAGCCCGTGCGGGTGCTGCCCACCCGCTCGGCGGGGCCCTTCACGCTGGCGCTGCCCGTCGCGGTGCTCGACGCGCGCTTCGTGCTCACCCTCAACGCCGCCCGCATCCGCCTGCGGTGGCGCGACGACGACACCTTCGAGGGCATCATCGGCGGGGGCATCGCCGCCGACGACCTCATCGCCGTGGTGCAGACCCTGGGCATCCCGCCGGAGCTGCGCTCGCTGGTGGCGCAGCTCATCCGCGGCATCACCGACCTCGACCCCAGCGCCGAGGGCAACTGCCGACGCTTCTCCGGCGCCATCGCCTTCGAGGGCCGCAACGCCTTCGTGAACCCGTAGTACCTCGCCGCAGGAGTTCTGACGGGTCGAGCAGGGCGCCCGCTCACGTCGTCAGTCCCCGGCCTCGCCCTTCGAGGGGAGCACCCGCCCGCGCCGTCAGTCCCCGGCCTCGCCTTCGCCGCGCGCCCAACTCGGGGCTCCGGCCGGGGCTCGCAGACGCGGGCGGGTGCTCCCCTCGAAGGGCGAGGCCGGGGCTCGCAGACGCGGGCGGGTGCTCGGCTCAACCCGTCAGAACTCCTGCGGCGCGCTTCAGGTTGCGGGCGCCGCGCGCGCCGGGAGATGCTCGCGCCCATGGCGAAGGCGAAGCGATCGGGCGGGGCGACCGTGACGAAGAAGACCGCGCGACCGGCGAAGGTCGAGGTCGTGATCGACCGCAAGAGCAAGCTCGCGTGGGAGTCGCTCTCCAAGGCGATGCACGACGCGAAGCGCGAGGAGAGCGGCGGCTTCGACGCCTACTGGGAGGCGGTGCAGGCGATCATCGACCACACGCCGCCGCTGTACCTGGCCGGCGGCTTCGCGACGGCGCGCGCCTTCCTCGCAAAGGTCGTGGGCGAGAAGGAGCGCACGGCGTTTCGCATGATGCGGGTCGCGCGCTTCGCCTCGCCCGACGACGAGACCCGCTACGGCACCAGCAAGCTCGACCTGGCCCTCACCTACCTCGCGGCGAAGGGCCTCGACCTCGACGGGCCGAAGATCCCGGTGGACTTCGCGCGGCTGAAGATCCCCGCGGCGCGCGACGGCAAGGCGCAACAGCTCGGGCTGGCCGAGGCCACGGTGGCGGAGATCGCGGCGGCGACGCGCTCGCTCGCCCGGAAGGGCCGCGCTCCGAAGAAGGCCGCGTCGGCGGTGCAGGAGGCCATCGAGGCGGGGCTGCGGAAGAGCGCGTCGCTGCGCGCGGTGGGCGTGCAGCACGCGCGGGGGGAGATCACGCTGCGAGGGATTCCGGAGGGGCAGTGGGCGAGCTTCGTGAAGGCCGCCGCGAAGGTGACGCTGCCCGCAGCGGAGTGACGGAGGCGCCGCCAACGTTGCCGCTCCCGCTGCCAACGTTGGCAGCCCCCCCCCCGCGCGGTGCGGCGACGGTCTATGATGGCCGTGACCGACCGCGGCGATGACCGACCGCGGCGGGCGAACGCCACCCACCCACCCACCCACCCACTGATGGCCCGCACGACCCTTGCCCCAGACGCGCGCTACGCCTCCCAGGAGCTAATCTACCGCTCGGCCCGCACGACGGTGCACCGCGCCGTGCGCCGCGACGGCGTAGCGGTGGTGGTGAAGTCCGCCACCGAGGGGCAGCGCGACCCGAGCGCCCGGCGCTGGCTGCTCAACGAGCACCGGGTGCTCGAAGGCCGCGCGGTGCCCGGCTCGCAGCGCGTGCTCGACCTCGTGGCGACGGCCCTCGGCCCGGCGATGGAGTCCGAGGACTTCCGCGGCACGGCGCTCAACCTCGCGGAGACCCGCGCGTGGAGCGTGGGGGAGTTCCTCCGCTGCGCGCGCGAGCTGGCCGAGGCCGTGCGCGCGCTCCACGCCGAGGGGATCACCCACCGCGACCTCGTGCCCGGCAACATCCTCCGCCGCCCCGACGGCTCGGCCGTCTGCCTCATCGATTTCGGCCTCGCCACCCGCGCCACCCGCGTCACCCACGACCCCGTCGGCGCGCGGCTCATCGAGGGCACCCTCGGGTTCCTCTCGCCCGAGCAGACCGGCCGGCTCAACCGCCCGGTCGACCGCCGCGCCGACCTCTACACCCTCGGCGCGACCTTGTTCGCCCTCCTCACGGGCCGTCCCCCCTTCGAGGGCGACGACCCCGTCGCGCTCGTCCACGCCACCGTCGCGCTGCCCGCCCCGCGCGTCGACGCCCTCCGCCCCGACGTGCCCGCCCCCCTCGCGGCCCTCATCGCGCGCCTGCTCGCGAAGATGCCCGACGACCGCTACCAGACCGCCGACGCCCTCGCGCGCGACCTCGCGCTCCTCGACGACACCTGGCGCGCCCACGGGTCCCTCGACGACGTCGCCCTCTCCGCCGACGACCGCCCCGACCACCTCGTGCTGCCCGACCGGCTCTACGGCCGCGAGGGCGCCCGGCACGACCTCCAGGAGGCCATCGCCCGGCTGCGCGCCGGGGTCGTCTCCGCCATCGCCGTGGTGGGCCCCGCGGGCGTCGGCAAGACCGCCCTCGTGCGCGAACTCCATCGCATGCTGGCCGCCACCGACGCGGCCTTCGCCGAGGGCAAGGTCGACCCGCTCCAGCGCGGCACACCCTACGCGCCGGTGCTGGCGGTGCTGCGCGCCCTCATGCAGCGCGCGCTCGCGGGCGACGACCAGAGCGTGCTCGCCCTCGGCCGGCGCCTCCGCGACGCCCTCGGCGAGGACCGCCCCCGGCTCGTCGACCTGGTGCCCGAGGCCGCGGCCCTGGTGGGCCCGGAGGAGAGCGCCGAGGCCCTGCTCGTGACCGAGGCGCGCGCCCGGCTGCACGTGGTCCTGCGCCGATCGCTCCAGGTGTTCCACGCGCCCGAGCGCCCGCTGGTGGTCTTCCTCGACGACCTCCAGTGGGCCGACGAGGCGACGCTCTCGCTGGTGCGCACCATGGTCGAGCAGCGCCTCCCGGAAGACCCGCTGCTGGTGCTCGGCTGGCGCGCCACCGACGGGGTCACCGAGGGGGCCATGGCCGCCATCGAGGCCCGCTGGGCCTCCCGCAGCGTGCCGCGCATCACCGTGGGCTCCCTCGGCGTGGAGGACGTCGCGGCGCTCCTCGGCGACGCCCTCGGCGGCGAGGCCGACGCCGTGGCCGACCTCGCGGCGCTGCTGCACCAGCGCACCAGCGGCAACGCCCAGATGGTCCGCGAACTGCTCACCTCGCTCTCCCTCGACGGCGCCTTCCCCTGGGACGGCGCCCGCCACCGGCTCACCTGGGACCTCGCGCGCATCGCCGCGGCCCCGGTGCCCGAGGGCGTCGCGGAGCTGCTCACCCCGCGCCTCGCCCGCCTGCCCGCGCGGGCCCGCCACGCCCTGGAGGTCGCGGCCTGCGTGGGCGGATCGTTCGACCCGACCCTGGTGCGCGCGGTCACCGGCGCGACCCGCGCGGAGTTCGCGAGCGCCGTCTCCCTGGCCCTGGAGGCCGGGCTGCTGGTGGGCGACGCCGCCGCCTGGGAGGTGGCCATGGGCGCCGCCGAGCCGTCGGGCCCCGCCGCGGCCCTGCGCTTCGCCCACGACCGCGTGCACGACGCCGTGTACGCGTCGCTGTCGCCCGCGCGCCGGGAGGAGACCCACCTCGCGCTCGGCCGGCAGCTCCTGCGCGAGCTCGCCGACGGCGACGACGACCGGGTGTTCGCCACCGTCGACCAGATGCGCCGCGCCTCCGCCGGCGGGCTCACCCGCGCCGAGCGCCTCCAGCTGGCCGCGCTCGGACTGCGCGCGGCGCGGCGGGCCCGGCAGCAGGCGGCCTTCGAGGCCGCGTTCACCTGCGCCGGGGCGGCCATCGGGTGGCTCGAGGACGGCGACTGGGCCGCGCACTACGAGCTCACCCGCGACCTCCACCTGCTGGCCGCGGAGATGGTGGTGCTCTGCCCCGGCGCGGCGCCGACGGTGCGCTACGCCGAGCGCGCCCTCGCCCGCGCCCGCGACGCGCTCGACCGGGTGGCGGCGCAGTCCATCGTGATCCGCGGGCACAACGCGCGCGCCGACCACGCCGCGGTGGTGCACGCCACCGTCGAGGCCCTGCGCTGGCTCGGCGTGGACATCACCGAGCACCCGGGGATGCCGCGCGTGCTGCTCACCCTCGCGCGGGTGCGCCGGCGCGTCGGGCGCCTCGGCGGCGGCGCGCGCGCGGGCCTCGCGGTCACCACCGACCCGGCGGTGCTGGCGACGCAGGCGCTCATCTCGGGCTGCACCGCGTCGGCCTACCTGGTCTCCACCACCCTGCTCCCGATGCTGCTGCTGCGCTCGGTCGAGCTCTCCCTCGACCGCGGCGCCAGCGCGGGTTCGGCCTACGGCTTCGCGGGGTACACGTTCATCCTGGCCGCGGTGATCGACGACCTGCCGGGCGCACTGCGCTTCGCGGCGCTCTCCCGGGCGCTGGCGGCGGAGCTCGACGACGACGCGGCGCGGGTGCGGGTCGAGACCCTCTGCGTGGGCTTCTGCGACGCGCGGGTCACCCCCCAGGCCGCCCTGGCCGAGCCCTTCGCCGACCTCGCCCGCCGCGCCGCCGCGGTCGGCGACGGGGAGTACGCCGCGCTCAACGCGCACAACACCCTCGACGCGGCGCTGGCCGGCGGGCGCGACCTCGACCTCGTGGCCGCCGAGGCCCCCGGGTGGATCCGGCACTGCGCGCTGCTGGGCGAAGACCGCGGGCAGCGCTACTGCGGGTACCTGCTGCACGCCACCGACGTGCTGCGCGGCCGGAAGGGCGCCGACGAGGCCGCGTGGGCCGCCGCGCGCGACGAGCTCTACGGCAGCGACCGCGCGCCCGACGACAAGACGATGGAGGCCACCTTCCACGTCTTGCGCATCAGCGTCACGCTCTTCCTGGGCGACACCGCCACGGCGGTGTCGATCGCGGAAGGCGCCGAGGCGTGGATCAAGGCGCTGCCCGGCGCCATCCAGCTGTACCCGGTGGTCTCGCACATCGCGCAGGCCCGGCTCATCGAGGCGCTCGGCGCCACCGGGCGGCGGCGGGTGCAGCTCGCGGCCCTCGCGGCGCGCGACCTCCACCGGCTGCGGGGCTGGGCCGCGGGGGCCCCGGCGGTGTTCGGCCACCGGGTGCGGCTCGTCGAGGCGCTGGGCTTCGAGCTCGCCGGGCAGCGCGAGCGGGCGGTGCGCTCCGTCGAGGCCGCGGTCTCCGAGGCCCGCCTCGCGGACGTGACCCCCGACCTCGCGCTGGCCCTCGACGCGGCGGCGCGGATCTACGAGCGCCACGGCCAGCGGCGCGTCGCGGCGAGCCTGCTGGGCGAGGCGCTGGAGGTGTGGCGGCAGTGGGGCGCGAAGGCGGTGGTGGCCCGGCTCGACCCCCGCTTGAGCGCCCTCGGCGCCGAGCGGCTGGCGGCGAGCGCGGGCACCACGAGCATCAACAGCAGCAGCATCGACGCGGCGACGCTGATGCGCGCGGCGCGGGCGCTGTCGGCGGAGATCGTGCTCGACGACCTGCTGCGCCGGCTGGTGGAGCTGGCCACGACCAACGCGGGCGCGGACCAGGCGTCGCTCTGGCTGGTGACGCCGGAGGGACTGCGGGTCACCGCGCGGGCGCGGGCGCACGCGGGCGGCGTGGTGAGCGAGCGGGTGCGCGACGACCTCGGCGCGGACGACCCGGCCGCGGCGGTGGTGCAGTACGTGGCGCGCACGCAGGAGCCGGTGCTGCTGCACGACGCGGCGGGCGACCAGCGCTTCTTCCGGGTGGACGGGGGGCGCCGGCCGCGGTCGGTGCTGTGCGTGCCGCTGCGCAAGGGTCACCACCTCATCGGGGTGCTGTACCTCCACAGCGCGGTGGTGGCGGGCGCCTTCACCGAGGACCGCTTCGAGATGGCCACGGTGATGGCCGCGCAGGCGGCGGTGTCGATCGAGAACGCGCGGCTCTACGACGACCTGCGCGCCTCGCTGGAGCGGCAGCAGAAGCTCACGGCGGCCTTCGAGCGCTTCATGCCCAACCAGTTCCTGGAGCAGCTGGAGAAGCCCAACATCCTGGACGTGGCGCTGGGCGACCAGTCGAAGCGCGAGGTGACGGTGCTCTTCTGCGACCTGCGCGGCTTCTCGGCGCTGGCGTCGCAGCTCGGGCCCGCGGGCACCTTCGCGTTCATCAACCGGTACCTCGGGTACATGGAGCCGGTGATCCACGCGCACGGCGGGTTCATCAACCAGTACCTGGGCGACGGGATCATGGCGCTCTTCCCGGGTTCCACCGACCAGGCCGTGGCGGGCGCGCTGGCGATGCTCGACGCGCTCGCGGGCTTCAACGCCGAGCGGCGCACGGCGGGTCTGGCCGAGGTGCGGGTGAGCATCGGGCTCAACTCCGGGCCGCTGATGCTCGGGGTCATCGGCGGGGCGAAGCGCTTCGACCGGGGGGTGGTGGGCGACGCCGTCAACCTCGCGAGCCGGGTGGAGGGGATGACCCGGCAGTTCAACGCGCCGGTGCTCCTGGGCGGCGAGACCTGCGCGCGCCTCGAAGACCGCGGGCGCTTCCTGCTGCGCTCGCTAGGGTGGGTGGTGCCGCTGGGGCAGCGCAAGCCCATCGAGGTGTTCGAGGCCCTCGACGCGCACGGCCCCGAGCGCCGCGCGGCGGGCGCCGCCTCCGCGGGCGACTACGCCGACGGCCTCGCGCGCTGGGTCGCCGGGGACTTCGTCGCGGCCATCCGGTGCTTCGCGGCGTGCATGGCCCGCGACCCCTCGGACGGGGCGGCGCGCTTCATGGTGGCGCGCTGCGAAGACCTCATCGCGCGGCCGCCGCAGGGCTCCTGGGACGGGATCATCCGGCTGGTGAGCAAGTAGCGCCGTTGACGAATCCCCCGCCGCTCTCCAACGTTGTGCCCAAGAGGATGAACCCACGATGACCACCACCCGGAAGATCTCCTCCGCGGGCTTCGACGTCTCACAGCTCCCCGCCGAGGCCATCACGGCGCTCGCGGCCACGCTCAGCCCCGACGAGCGCCACGTCATCCTGGCGCACGGCACCGAGCGGCCCTTCTGCGGCACGCTGCTCGACAACAAGAAGCACGGCACCTACGTGTGCCGGCTCTGCGCGCTGCCGCTGTTCAGCTCGAGGGCGAAGTTCGAGTCGGGCACCGGGTGGCCCAGCTTCTTCCAGCCCTACGCGCCGGAGCACGTCGCAGAGATCACCGACGAGAGCTACGGGATGGTGCGGGTGGAGATCCGCTGCCAGCGCTGCGGCGGGCACCTCGGGCACGTGTTCCCCGACGGCCCGGCGCCGACGCGGCAGCGGTACTGCCTCAACTCGGCGTCGCTGGAGTTCATCGACGAGGGCGCCCCCCTGCCGCTGCGGGTCGAGAGCGACCGCGGCGCCGCCCGCACCGGCTGAGGCCCTCTACCCCCCCCCTCCGTCCGACCTACTCGGTCTCCCTCGCGGCCGCGCGGTTCTCCTCGCGCATGGCGCGCCCGCGGCTGAGGGCGTTGTCCCTCGCCTCGTAGGCGCGGACGATGCGCGCCACCAGCGGGTGCCGCACCACGTCGATGTCGGTGAAGGTGCAGAAGGCGATGCCCTCGGTGCCGCTCAGCAGGTTGGTGGCGTCGGAGAGGCCCGACTTGCGCCCCTCCGGGAGGTCGACCTGCGTGACGTCGCCCGTGATCACCGCCTTCGAGTCGTACCCGAGCCGCGTCAGGAACATCTTCATCTGCTCGGCCGTGGTGTTCTGCGCCTCGTCGAGGATCACGAACGCTTCGTTAAGCGTCCTTCCGCGCATGAAGGCCAGCGGCGCCACCTCGATCTGCCCGCGCTGGATGAGCGCCTGGGCCTTGTCGAGGTCCATCATGTCGTGCATCGCGTCGTAGAGCGGGCGGAGGTAGGGGTTGACCTTCTCTGCCAGGTCGCCCGGGAGGAAGCCCAGCTTCTCGCCCGCCTCGACCGCCGGCCGCGTGAGGATGATGCGCTTGACCTTCTTCTGCATCAGCGCCGCGACCGCCATGGCCATCGCGAGGTAGGTCTTCCCGGTGCCCGCCGGCCCGATGCCGAACACGATGTCGTGCTCGCGCAGCGCCTCGATGTACTTCTTCTGGGCGAGGCCCTTCGGGGCGATGATGCGGTGCCGCGCGCTCACCAGCACCACGTCCTGGAACACGTCGCGCAGCTTCAGCTCCGGGTGCTCCTTCAGCAGCCGCACGGCGCGCGCCACGTCGTTGCCGTTGATCTCGTTGCCGTCGCGGATGGACTCGCACAGCTCCGCGACCACGCGCTCGGCGAAGGCCACCTCCTCGGCCGAGGTGCCGTGGATGTGCACCTGGTTGCCGCGCTGACCGATGGTCACCCCGGTCTCCGCCTCCAGCACCCGCAGGTGCTCGTTGCGCGGCCCGCACAGCGCCACCATCAGCGCCGGGTCAGCCACGTCCACCTGCGCGCTCCCACCCGGGTTGCGCGCGCCCTTCGTCCCCGAAGCGTCGGTCTTTGGCATGCGATCCCGACGCTAGCACGGCCCCCGCGCCCGCGACGTCGGGTATATGTGCGGGCGTGAGGATCCACGCGGTGGTGTTCGACCTGGACGACACGCTCTACCCCGAGGGGGCCTACGTGGCCTCGGGCTTTCGTGCGGTCGGCGAGGCCCTCGCCCGGGAGCACGGCGTCGAGGGCTTCGGGGCGCTCGCCGCCGCGGTGGCCGCCGAGGGGGCGCGCGGCAACGTCTTCGACGAGGCCCTGCGCCGGGCGGGCGTCGCGGAGGCGTCGGTGGCGTCGCTGGTGCCCTGGTGCGTGGCCCGCTACCGCGAGCACCTCCCCGACATCGCCCTCTTCCCGGGCGGGCACGAGGCCCTGGAGGCCTTACGCGGAACAGTAAAGCTCGCGGTGCTCACGGACGGCTGGCTCGTGGCGCAGCGCCGCAAGGTCGAGGCCCTCGGGCTCGCCGCGCGGGTCGACGCGGTGGTCTACAGCGACGCCTTCGGGCGCGAGCACTGGAAGCCGAGCGAGGTGCCCTACCGCGCGGTGGCCGACGCGCTCGGCGTGGCGCACGATGGGTGCGTGTACATCGCCGACAACCCCGCCAAGGACTTCATCACTGCGAAGGCCCTCGGGTGGCGCACCCTCCAGGTGGCGCGCCCGGGGCAGACGCACGCGGCCGAGGCGCCGAGCGCGGCGCACGCGGCGGAGGTGACCGCGGCCGACCTGCCCGCGGCGACGGCCATCGTCCGCGGGTGGATGGGGTGAGCGCGCAGTGAGCGACAAACGACGCCCCCTTCCCCTCTTCGCAGGGCTCACCGGCGGGGCCCCGCGGCCGGCGGCGCCTCACCTCGAGCAGGCGCGCCGGGGCCTCGGCGGAGCGTACGCCGACGACGTCGACGCCTCGCTCATCGGGCGCTTCGTGCGCGTGGCGCCGCACGAGGGCGTGGTGCTGCACGCCGACGCGACGACGGTCGACGTGATGGTGTCCGCGGGCGTGGTGCGGCGCATGGCGAGGGCCCGCGCGGTGGTGCTCGACGACGTCGAGCTGTCGCCGCTGCGGCGGCGCATGGCCGACGACGTGCGGCGCTTCGCGGCGATGCCCGCGGCGCGGCGGGCGCGATTCACCACCGAGACGGGCGCCGAGGCCGAGGGGCTACTCATCGAGAAGTGCCGCTACGGCGCGCTCGTGGCGCTCGACGACGGGCGCGTGGTGGCGCTCGGGTTCAGCCGCATGATCGCCACCGTCGCGCCGGGCTGAGCCCGATAGGGTCAGCTCTGGGATGCGGGGTACGAGCGCGGCGCCGTCAGCGACCCGAGCCAGACCCCGACCGCGAGGGCTGTCCTCTGGTCTCATCTGCATCATATTTTCTGGGCATTCTTTGGGGTCTCGTCCTCGCCTCGGCCCGGGATTGGTCGCGTCCCGCGCCTGCACCCCGGGCAAGCGAAGGCGGGCGCCCCCGACGGGGCTTCCAGAGGGGCTGAACGACACCGATGACAGGGTCTTAGGGTGTGCCAGCTGGTGCGAAGACGCGGCTTTCAAAGCGGCCTTCCGAAAGCCCCCCTTTGCGGGGGCACCCGCCTTGTGCGCCCGGCATGGGCGGCGAGGCAACGAGCCGTCTGGAGGAAGCTCGACGCGCAGCAGCGAGCCGACGAACAGAAATCCGAT
>CAIOSS010000406.1 GCA_903860995.1 uncultured delta proteobacterium
CGGCGCACGGCCGCCCCGCGGGGGCCGGGGCCCGCGCCCACGGTGATCGACACGCCCTCGCGCCGCGCGTCGTCGTCGTCGTCGTCAAGGGCGCCCTCGAGGGGCTCGAGCAGCTCCGGGGGGACCAGCTCGTCGAGGGAGTCGTCGCCCGCCGCGGTGAGCTCGAGCGAGGCGGGGTCGCCGCCCACCACGCTCAGCGCGCGCCGCAGGGTCTCCTCGACCTCCTGGGTGACGTCCGGCGGCGCCCACGAGGTGGCGTCGTCGAGGCCCGACGGGGTCTCCGCGAGCCACGCCTGGACCGTCGCCAGCGCCCCGTCGCCGGGCACGCCCAGGGGCGGGATCGTCGACGTGGTCATGGTCACCACGGGCATGCTCGACAGCGGGGCACTGGGCTGCGGGGTGAGCGACGGGCGGCGCGGCACCGGGGTCTCGATCTTCGGGAAGCTCTGGCGCGAGGGCGCGCGGAGCCTCGGTTCGGTGATCGACGAGCGAGGGCGGGCCGGCGGCGGCGGCGGCGGCACGCTCGGAAACGCCGTGGTCACCATCGACCCGAGGAGCTCGACCAGCGACTCGGGCGACACCGGCCGCGGGAGGATGACGTCCGCGCCGGACTTGAGCGCCCGCGCGCCGACCTCCGCGCCGACCCCAAGCAGCACCACCGGGACCGGGCCCCGGCGTCGCACCTGCACGACCGCCTCCAACACCCCGGGGACGGCCTCGTCGACCACCACCAGCCGCGCCCGCTCGGCGAGCGCCACCTCGTCGAGCCGCTCGGCCGAGGCCGAGACCACCAGGTAGCGCGCCGCGCGGAGGGCGTCGATGAGCGCGCCGTCCTCGGGAGACAGCACCACCACCACGCGCTGCACGGTGCGGATCTCGGTGCTGTCGCTCGTCTCGGTCAACGCCACTCCAGGCCCCCATGGTAGCCGAGTTCGTCGCCCGTCCGCAGCATCGCAATCGCCCATCGCGCGCTCGGGGAGATGGTCTATCTTCCGCGTCGACCACGTGACCGAACCGCTGCTCTCCATCCGTCACCTCTGCACGGAGTTCGCGACCGACGAGGGCAGGCTCCGCGCCGTCGACGACGTGTCCTTCGACCTCGCGCCCGGCGGCGCCCTCGGCCTCGTCGGCGAGTCCGGCTGCGGCAAGAGCGTGACCTCCCTTTCCATCCTCCGGCTCATCCAGTCGCCGGGGCGCATCGCGTCCGGGGAGATCCGCTTCGAGGGCAGCGACCTCCTGGGGCTCTCCGAGCGCGAGATGCGCAAGGTGCGCGGCGCCCGCATCGGGATGATCTTCCAGGAGCCCATGAGCTCGCTCAACCCCGTGTACACGGTGGGCGACCAGATCGCGGAGGTGCTCATCCTGCACCGCGCGCTCTCGCGCCGCGCCGCGTGGGAGCGCGCCGTCGACCTTCTTACCCAGGTGGGTATTCCCTCCCCCGGCGAGCGCGCCGGGGCCTACCCCCACCAGCTCTCCGGCGGCATGCGGCAGCGGGTGATGATCGCCATGGCCCTCGCGTGCGAGCCCCGGCTGCTCATCGCCGACGAGCCGACGACGGCCCTCGACGTGACCATCCAGGCGCAGATCATCGAGCTGCTGCGCGACCTGCGCGCGCGGCTCAACATGGCGGTGCTGCTCATCACGCACGACCTCGGGCTCGTGGCGGAGTTCGCCGAGGACGTGGTGGTGATGTACGCAGGCCGGGTGGTGGAGCGCGCCCCGGTCGCGGAGCTCTTCGCCGACCCGCGGCACCCGTACACCCAGGGGCTCCTGCGCTCGGTGCCGAGCTACGGCGACAACCTCGGGGCGCGGCGGCTCCCGACCATCGCGGGGATGGTCCCGGACCTCCGGCGGCTGCCGACGGGGTGTCGCTTCCGCGACCGATGCGACCAGGCCTTCGCGCTCTGCGCCGAGCAGGAGCCGCCGCTCTACCGCGTGGCCGCCGCGCAGGAGCTGCGGGGAGAGCGCGCCGAGCTCGACGCCCGGCGGCAGTCGCGCTGCCACCTGGAGGGCACGTGAGCGCCGAGGTGCTGCTGGAGACCCGCGGGCTGTGCACCAGCTTCGAGGTGCGCCGCGGGATGTTCGGCCCGAAGGGGGTGGTGAAGGCCGTCGACGGCGTGTCGCTCGCCGTGCGCGCGGGCGAGACCCTCGGCCTCGTGGGCGAGTCGGGCTGCGGCAAGAGCACCCTCGGGCGCACGGTGCTCCGGCTCATCGACCCGAGCGCGGGCAGCATCCGCTTCGAGGGCCGGGACATCACCCGGCTGTCGCAGTCCGCGCTGCGCCCGATGCGCCGGCGGATGCAGATGATCTTCCAGGACCCGTACGCCTCGCTCAACCCTCGGATGCGCGTGCGGGAGATCGTGGGCGAGGCGCTCGACATCCACCACCTCGGCGCCGCGGGCAGCGAGCGCGAGGCCCGCGTCGAGGCGCTGCTCAAGCGCGTGGGGCTCCGGCCGGACCAGGGCGCGCGCTACCCGCACGAGTTCTCCGGGGGCCAGCGGCAGCGGGTGGGCATCGCCCGGGCGCTCGCGGTCGAGCCGCGCTTCATCGTCGCCGACGAGCCCATCTCGGCCCTCGACGTGTCGATCCAGGCGCAGATCGTCAACCTCCTCAAAGACCTCCAGGAGGAGCTCGGGCTCACCTACCTCTTCGTCGCCCACGACCTGAAGATCGTCGAGTACCTCTCCCACCGCGTGGCGGTGATGTACCTCGGCCGCGTCGTGGAGGAGAGCCCCGCCGCGGGCCTCTACGCCGAGCCGCTGCACCCGTACACCCGCGCCCTGCTGAGCGCCGTGCCGGTGCCCGACCCCACGCGCCCGCGCCGCCGCCTGGTGCTCGCCGGCGACGTGCCGTCGCCCATCAATCCCCCGTCAGGCTGCACCTTCCACCCTCGCTGCCCCATCGCCAAGAAGGGCCTCTGCGACGTCGAATCGCCCGCGCTGCGCCCGCTCCGCGACGGCCACCACGTGGCCTGCCACCTCGCCGAGTAGCACCCGCCCGGCGGAATCCAGTGAACATCCACCCCGGGTGCGCTCGTCGGTTATGCTCGGCTGCTCCTCTCAAGTGCAACGAACCCGGAGTTCAATCATGCGTAGCGTCCCCCGCGTCCTCCTCGTCCTGTCCTTCGCGGTGCCCGTCGGCTGCACCGTCCACACGATCCCGGCGCAGTCCACGGTCTATGCCCAGCCCGCCCAGGGCGCCGTGTACGCCCAGCCCGTGCAGGCCACCGCGGTCGCGCAGCCGTCGTACGGCGCGGGCGTCGCGGCCGGCGGAGGGGCGTGGGGCGCTTCGGGCGGCGTATCGGTCGGCGTCCCGCAGCCCGGCTACGCCGTCGGCGTCGCCCAGCCCACGCAGCCCGGCTACGCCGTCGGGGTCAACACCGGCGTCGGGGTCGGCGTCGCCCAGCCCGCGCAGCCTGGCTACGCCGTCGGTCCCACGATGGGCGTCGGCGTCGCCCAGCCCGCGCGGCCCGCGCAGACCGCCGTCGGGGTCAACGTCGGCGCCAACCCCGTCGGCATGAACGTCTCGCCCACCATGCCGGTCGCCGCCCGCCCGGGCTCCGCGATCGTCGTCGGCGTGCAGCCCGGCATGGCCGCCCCGCCCCCCGGCGCCGGGATGAACCCCACCTACCGCGCGCCGAGCGGCACCATGGGCGTCGCCGTCCCGGCGGGCGGACAGGTCACCGCCAACCCGGGCGGCACCATCATGGCGCCGACCCTCGCGCCCAACGCCCAGCGCCCGCAGACCGTCGGCGTCGGCGTGACCACCGCCGCCCAGGGCCCGATGCCGCCGGTCTACCGCCGCCCCATCGACCCCGCGCAGATCACCGCGCAGCCCGTCCCGATGCCCCGCTGAGCTCCCTCGCGGGTCGGCTCCCCCCCCCCGCTCCGGGACCGCTCGCCCGCGACTCCCAGCCATCCACCGCTCCGACCTCCCCGCCGCTCCGCCGCTCTGCGCATGCTGTCGGCCATGCAAACACCCTGGCTCGCCGGCGCCTCGGGGGTGCTCACCCGCTGGGTGGGGTGATTCCGCGCCGACCGCATTGACGCCGCGCCGCGGACGGCGTTGAACGGCGCAGCGCCCGGGCGCGTCCAGGCGAAACGCCACCGCTGGGGCGCGGAAGGCCTCCCACTCCTCCGATGTCACCCCTCGAGACTCCTCCCCGCGCGGCCCCGCGCGCCGCCGCCCCGCTGCCCCCGCGCGCCGAGCGGGTCGCGGCCGTGCGCGCGCTCATGGGCGAGCCCGACCGCTCGGTGCGCCACCTGGCAGCGGGCATCCGGGCGACCGCGCGGCGGCACTTCGACCTCCACGTAGAGCCCCTCATCGACGCCGCCTGGCCCGGCCTTCGCGGCACCGCCTTCGAGGAGAAGCTCCGCATCGGGGCCTGCGACCTCTACGCCTCCGCGCCGTACACCGCCCTCCTGTGCGCGCCCCGTCGGCCGCCGCTGGTGCGCGTGGTCACCGGCGCCGGCAACCTGCTCCCGCTGCCGACCGCCGCGCTGGCGCTCCTCGGCCGCGGCGCGATGGAGCTCCTCGGGCGCTACGCCTACCCCGCGCAGCAGCGCAGCATCGCGCTGGTCGCGGCCTTCATCGTGGTGGTCGACCACGCGCTCGACCACTGCATGGACGACCCGCCCGCCCTGCGCGGCCCGCGCCTCGAGGCCGTCATCGCCGGGCGCTCGCCCGCGGACAGCCCCGCGCTCGCGCTCACCCGCGCGCTCGCCGTCGCGATGGCCGAGGGCCTCGACCCGGCCGACCGAGGGGCCTTCGACGCGGCGATGGAGCGCGTGACGGGGTGGATACGCGCGGAGGTGCGCGCGATGCTCGGCGAGCCCGACCCGTCGGGCCTCGGCCACCGCCTCGCAGGGGTCGAGGGCACCATCGACGGGCTGCTCTTCCCGGTGGTCCGCTACGCGGGAGAGGGCGCGCGCGCATGGATGTACGACGTCTCCCTCTTCGTGCAGGTGATGGACGACTGGTTCGACGCCGAGGCCGACGCGCGCGACCGCCGCGACACGCCGGTCACCACCGGCCGCTGGACCCTGGTCGACGTCGCCGCCGCATGGCACCGCAGCGCCGACGGCATCGAGTCGCTGGTGCGCGCCTCGGGCCTCGACTCGCCCCGCTACGTGCGCTTCGTGCGCGCGGCCTACGTGCTGATGATGCACGAGGTGATGGAGGCCATGGCCGTGAGGCCCGACGCGTGACGACGCCGCGCACACCCCCGCGCAGCCTCGCGCCCGCGGTGCTGGTGATGGGCAAAGGGGGCGTGGGAAAGACCACCGTCGCCGCGGCGCTCGCCACGCTCGAGGCCGAGACCCGCGGTCGCGCGGTGCTGGTGGAGTTCGGCGACGGGGAGTCCGGGCGGCGCGCGCTCGGGGCCGCGCACCGGGGCGTCGAGCACCTGGTGATCACCCCCGCGGAGGCCATCCAGCGGGGCGCGACGCCGCTCTTCGGGTCGGCCACGCTGGCGAAGCTCGCGCTGGGAAACTTCGCCATGCGCCCGCTGCTGCGCGCGGCGCCCGCCATCCGGGAGCTCGCGATGCTGGAGTCGGTGCGGCAGGTGGTGGCCGCGCGGCCGGGGGTGCGCGTCGTGGTGGACATGCCCGCGACGGGTCACGCGGTGGCGTGGCTGCGCACGGCGAAGCAGGGGCGGGAGTTCCTGGGGTCGGGGCCGATGTTCGAGCTGTGCGACCGGGTGGCGCGCGAGCTCGTGGCGCCCGGCTGCGCGTCCATCGTGGTGGTCACGCTCCCCGAGCGGCTCGTGCTCGAAGAGACCCTGGAGCTGTGCGAGTCGGTCGCGCTCGACCCGGGCCTGGAGGTCGCCCGCGTGGTGGTCAACCG
>CAIOSS010000407.1 GCA_903860995.1 uncultured delta proteobacterium
GCAGATGTTCTCGTCGCTCGCGGTGTTGAGCTCGCAGCCGTTGGGCACGAGCCCGTCGCAGTCGGCGAAGCCGCTGGCGCAGGAGGCCACGCGGCAGGCGCCCGCGCTGCAGGTGCCGGTGCCGTTGGCCACCGCGGCGCACGCGCGGCCGCAGGCGCCGCAGCTGGCCAGGTCGCCCTGGACGTTGGTCTCGCAGCCGTTGGCGCCGTTGGCGTCGCAGTCCGCGAAGCCCGTGTTGCAGCGGTAGCTGCACGCGCTCGCGGTGCACACCCGCGCCGCGTTGGTCGGCGTGGGGCAGCTGGTGCCGCAGGCCCCGCAGTTCGCCGGGTCGATCGCCGTGCTCGTGCAGCTGCCCGAGCAGTTGGTCAGCCCCGCCCCGCAGCTCGTCACGCACATGCCCGCCGAGCACACCTGGCCCGAGGCGCAGGCCTGCCCGCACATCCCGCAGTTCGCGAGGTCGGTCTGCACGTCGCGGCAGGCGCCCGAGCAGTTGGTCTGCCCCGCGAGGCACGACACCACGCAGGCGCCCGCCGTGCACTGCTGGCCCGACGGGCAGGTGCGCGCGCAGACGCCGCAGTTGTTCACGTCCGTCTGCAGGTCGCGGCAGACGTTGCTGCACACGGTGAAGCCCGCCGCGCAGGAGGGCACGCAGGCGCCCGCCGCGCACACCTGGCCGGACGGGCAGACGCGCCCGCAGAGCCCGCAGTGGTTGACGTCCGTCTGCAGGTCGCGGCACGAGCCCGAGCAGTTGTTCTGGCCCGCCGCGCAGGTCACCGCGCAGAGGCCCGCCACGCAGGTCTGGCCCGCCGCGCAGGTGCGACCGCACGCGCCGCAGTTGCCGACGTCGGTCTGGGTGTCGCGGCACGAGCCCGAGCAGATCTCCTGGCCCGCCGCGCAGGTCACCGCGCAGACGCCCGCCACGCACACCTGGCCGGAGGCGCAGACGCGGCCGCACATCCCGCAGTTCGCCCCGTCCGTCTGCAGGTCGCGGCAGAGGCCCGAGCAGCTGGTCTGCGCGGCCGAGCAGCTGGCCACGCACGCACCCGCGGTGCACGCCTCGCCGCCCTGGCAGGCGCGCCCGCACATGCCGCAGTTGGCGCGGTCGGTCTGCATGTCGCGGCACGAGCCCGAGCAGTTGGTCAGGCCGGTCATGCACGAGAGCTGGCAGACGCCCGCGGTGCAGGCCTCGCCCGCCGCGCAGGTGCGGCCGCACGCGCCGCAGTGGGTGCGGTCGACCTGGAGATCGCGGCAGGTGCCGGTGCAGTTGGTCTGGCCCGCCTGGCACGACACCTGGCAGTTGCCGCCGGAGCACACCTCGCCCGCCGCGCACGCGCGGCCGCAGGAGCCGCAGTTGCCGCGGTCGATCGCAAGGTCACGGCATGCGTCGGTGCACTGGGTGAGCCCCGTCTGGCAAGAGAGCTGGCAGGCGCCCGCCATGCACACCTCGCCCGCCGCGCACGCACGACCGCACATCCCGCAGTTCGCGCGGTCGGTCTGCACGTCACGGCAGGTGCCCGAGCACTCGGTCAGGCCCGCGGCGCAGGAGACCTGGCAGGCCCCCGCGGAGCACACCTCGCCGGCCGCGCAGGCCCGGCCGCACATGCCGCAGTTGGCCCGGTCGGTCTGCACGTCGCGGCACGAGCCCGCGCAATTCGAGAGGCCTTCCACGCACGACACCTGGCAGGTGCCGGCGCTGCACACCTGGCCGGCGCCGCACGCGGTCCCGCAGGCGCCGCAGTTGTTGCGGTCGCCTTGGAGGTCGCGGCAGGTGTTCGAGCACACCGTGAAGCCGCCCTGGCAGGACAGCTGGCAGAGGCCCTCGGAGCACACCTGGCCCGCGCTGCACGCCGTGCCGCACGCGCCGCAGTGGTTGCGGTCGGTCTGCGTGTCCCGGCAGGTGCCCGCGCACTCCGTCAGGCCCGCCACGCACGACACCTGGCAGCTGCCCGCCGCGCACACCTGGCCCGCGGCGCAGGTCGTGCCGCACGCGCCGCAGTTCGCCCGGTCGTTCTGCGTGTCGCGGCAGGTGCCCGAGCACTCCGTCAGCCCGCCCTGGCACGACACCTGACACGCGCCCGCCGAGCACACCTGGCCCGTGGGGCACGCCATGCCGCACGCGCCGCAGTGGAGCCGGTCGTTGCTGAGGTCACGGCACACGTCCGCGCAGGCCGTCAGCCCGCTCTGGCAGTTGACCCGGCAGCTGGAGGCCTCGCACACCTGGCCCGCGGGGCACTCGGTGCCGCACGCGCCGCAGTTGCGCCGGTCGGTGCGGGTGTCCGCGCAGTAGCGCGCGCCGCCCGCGTCGGAGCCCGCGTCGCCGAGGCCCCCGCAGGTGGCCAGGCTCGCGCCGCACTCCACCTGGCAGGCGCCCATCGCGCACACCAGGCCCGCCGCGCAGGCGGTGCCGCACGCGCCGCAGTTCGCCCGGTCGGTGCTCAGCGTCACGCACGCGCCGCCGCACTCGCGCTGGCTCGCCGGACAGCTCACCTGGCAACTACCGGCTACGCAGACCGTGCCCGCGGTACAGCTAAGGCCGCACGACCCGCAGTTCGCGCCATCGCTGTCGGTGCTCACGCAGCGGTCGCCGCAGCGGGTGGTCCCCGTCGAGCACGCCGCCACCACGTCGGCCGGCGCGTCCATCCCGGTGATGCCAGCGTCCCGGCCGCCCACCACCGAGGTGCCGTCGCACGCCGCGAGGCTGGCAACGAGGAGCAACGGCGTCGGCTGACGCCACACGGTCCAGGTGTCTTGTCTTGATCTCGTGAACTTCCTGCACGGGCGCAGGGCAGCCCTCAATCCCTTGAATACCAGAGTCCACCGGAAGCCTGCGCGCCCTGCGAATCCGTCGCTGCGCTGTCGGCGTGAAGGCCGTTGACGGGCGCGCGGGACTCGGGCCTCCTCCCCGGCGCGATGACCGCGGAGGCGGCGGCGCCAACCCGCCGTCATGGACGCCTCCCGGCGCATCCGGAAGGAGCAGCAGAGCGATGTTCAGGCGGCGAGAGCGCAAGCGCGCATTGGAGCGACAGATCGAGCTGAGCGCGATGACCCTCCAGGGCTTCGTGGACGCGGGCGTGCTGATGGCCGCGGCGGACGGCGAGATCACCACCGAGGAGTACGACCAGATCGCGGACGTGATCTCCGGCTTCCTCGACAACCGCGTGAGCAACCGGGACATCCGCGCGATCATCAACGAGTCGGTGCAGATGCTCGAGGAGCAGGGCGGCGACGCCCGCCTCGACGCGCTCGCCGCCAACCTGGTGACGGAAGAACTCCGCGAGGTCGCCTTCCAGGTAGCCTGCGCCGTGCTCGTCGCCGACGGGGAGTACGGCGAGGACGACGAGGGCGAGGCCTACGACGAGATTGCCGACGCGCTCGAGATCGACGAAGACCGCGCGCAAGAGCTCTTCGACGAGGTCGGCGCCATCTACGCCGACTGATCGTCAGCCGGTCTCGGACGCTGTATCCGCCGTGGTTTTAGCGACCCCGGCTCCCTCCTTCACACCCCACTTCACACCCTGACGGCGCTTCGCGGGCCCCTCGGCGGCCTCGCGGGCACCGGCGAGGTCGATCACCCGCGCGAGCCCGGACCGCTGCTCGGTCTCGGCGGGCGTCGAGTAGTGCTCCTGCATCTCGGTGGTGAGGTGGCCGGAGATGGAGCGCGTCACCACGTCGCGGATCTCGACCGCGCGGGCGAAGTCCTGGAACGACCGGCGCATGGCGCGGGGCGTGAGGCGCTTGGTGATCCCGAGCGCCTTGCGCACGAGGCGGAAGGGCTGGATCAGCACGCTCGGCCCGCGAAAACCGCCAGCGCCGTTCGGGAACAGGAGCTCCGATTCGCGCATGGGGCCGGAGGGCAGCTCGCCGACGTGCTGGCGCAGGATGGCGATCAGCTCAGGCGGGAGCGCGATGCGCTGCCGCCGCTTGTTCTTGGTGGTGTTCATCACCTCGCCCTTGCGGGTGTGCGACCGGCGCACGAGCAGCACACCCTCCTCCCAGAGGATGTCTGCGTTGGGGCCCGAGCGCCGAAGGGGTCGAAGCGACGAGGGGCGCAGGCCGGTCGCGAAGCCCAGCACAACCATCGCGAAGTGCTGGGGGCAGAGATCGCGCATCTTCACGAGGAAGGCCGGACCCTCGGCCGGTTCGAGGGCGTTGGGCTCCTCGTGCGTGTAGGTCGGGTGCTCGCTGACGTCGAAGGGCTCGATGCCAGCGACGGGGTTCCGCTCCAGCTCGAACTCGTGCACGGCCGCGTTGAGCGTGGAGCGGAGGACGGCGAACCACCCGTTGATCGTGTTGGGGCTGTACTTCCTCTTCCCCTCGACGAGGAGCTTGGCGACCTCGCCACGCCACGCGAGGACGTCGGCCCGGCGGATCTCATCGACACGCAGGCGTCCGAAGGTCGGCAACAGGTGCCGCTCCAGAATCGAGGCGAAGTTGATACGGCTCGCCGCGCTCTTCATGCTCCCGTCACGGGCCTTTCGTTCCCCGAGCGAGATCGCGTAGACGCTGAAGGTCGGCAGGGTCCGCACCTGGGTCCCCTCCCGGAGCCGAAGCTGCTCGGCCTCCAGCCACGCCCGCGCGTCGAGGGGCGTGGCCGCGTCCAGGGCCTTGAGCACCTGATGCTGCTTGCCGGTGCGGGGGTCGGTCACCTTCCCGCGCACGACGAAGCCCCCCTCCTTCTTGCGCCACACGCCGGGCAGGACCGGCTTCGCACTGATTTCGTACCGCCATCGGGTCACCCACTTCGTTGCAGTCATCGACACGTCCTCCGTCATCGTTGGAGGGCGCCGCCGTTGGTCCGGTGGGCACCATACCCGGTGGCGGCTCGCCGCGCATGAACGCGTGGACCGCCGGTAATTCGAAGACCATCGTGCCCTTTCCGCCGCGCCGCCCGGCGGGCACGAGCCGCCCTTCCATCACGGCCTTGCGGATCGCGCCGGTCGTCTTGTAGCGGCAGAGGTCGGCCGCCTCGCGGGTGGTGAGAAGCTCGGGGAGGTGCACCGGGGCGTCACCCATCGGAGACCTCGCCCGTCGGCTGCTTGAGCGTCGGCCCGGGAGGGCCACGACGCGGTCGGGCCACTGCGCGGTGACCTCCCGCTCGACGCACGCGGCGTCTCGAAGCGCCGCGAGGTGCGTCGCCAGAC
>CAIOSS010000408.1 GCA_903860995.1 uncultured delta proteobacterium
CCTCGTGCCCCGCCGCCTCGCCGAGGCGAAGGAGCTCCTCGGCGCCGTCGCGAAGTACGTCGACGAGGGGATGCTGCCCAACCGCTTCCCCGACGGCGGCGGCGGGCACGCGGACGACAACACCGTCGACGCCCCGATGTGGTTCCTGCACGCGGCGCGGCGCTTCGTGCAGTACTCGGGCGACCTCGATTTCGCGCGGCGCACGCTCATCCCCGCGATGCGCGCCATCGTCGAGGCCTTCCGCCAGGGGACGAAATACAACATCCACCAGCGCCCCGACGGGCTCGTCTCCGCCGGCGACCCCAGCACCCAGCTCACGTGGATGGACGCCCGCTGCGGCGACACGGTGTTCACCCCGCGCCACGGCTGCCCGGTGGAGATCAACGCCCTCTGGTACGCCGGGCTGCGCTCGCTCGCGTGGCTCTGCGCCGAGACCGGCGACGAGGGCGCCGCCGACCGCTGGTACCGCGAGGCCGACCACGTGCGCGCCAGCTTCCGCGAGCGCTTCTGGAACGCCGACGGGGCCTACCTCTTCGACGTCGTGCGCGACGACTACCGCGACCCCGCGGTGCGACCCAACGCCCTCTACGCCGTGGCCCTGCCCGGCGACCTGCTGCCGCTGGAGCAGTGCGAGGCCGTGCTGCGCCGCGCGCGCGACGAGCTGCTCGTGCCGATGGCCGTGCGCACGCTCTCGCCCGACGACCCGGCATACAAGGGTCGGTATGGGGGCGATCCCTGGTCGCGGGACAGCGCGTACCACCAGGGGACGGCGTGGCCCTTCCTGCTCGGGGCGTACACCGCTGCGGTGGTGCGCGTGGGGCGGCGCCGCGGAACGCCGGAGGCCGAGGCCGAGGCGCGGGCCGAGGCCGGGCGCTGCTTCGAGGAGCTCGCGACGGAGCTGACCTCGTACGGGCTCGGGCACCTGCCGGAGGTGGTGGAGGGCGAGGCGCCGCACCGCCCGGGGGGCTGCTTCGCGCAGGCCTGGTCGGACGCCGAGGCGCTGCGGGCGCTGGTCGAGGACGTCGCGGGCGCCGGGCCGGAGGACGACCTGTAGCGGCGTCGGCGGGCACCGGATCGCGGTCTGCAGTGGTGTTGTCGGCCTGCGCCTCGGCCTCGGCGCGCTCGTGTACGGCCGCAGCCAGTGGATGGTGGGCGAGTCACCATGGGCGCTCGCGGGCGTGCCCGCGGCCCTCGCGCTGGTGGGGTTCACCTACGGCGCGGCCTTCATCGGGCAGGGCATCGGGGCCGAGGAGATGTACCGCCTGCGGTCCTTCGTCGACGACTGCGTCGAGGCAGCGGCGCAGCCCACCGTGGCCCTCGACGCGCAGGGCTGAGCGCCGTCCCCACGCGGAGGCTCGTCACGCCTTCGGGGCCTTGCGGCGCAGGGTGTTGCGGCCCACCCCGAGGGCCCGCGCGGCCTGGCTGCGGTTGTTGCCGCACGCGCGCAGCGTGGCCTCGACGTAGCGCGCCTCAGCGCCGTCGCGTCGACCGCCGCCGCGCGCGTGATCTGCTCTTCCACCGCCCGCACCGCGGGGCTCGACCCGACG
>CAIOSS010000409.1 GCA_903860995.1 uncultured delta proteobacterium
CGCTACAGCATCTGCACCGGGTCGACGTCGATGGCCACGCGAATACCATCCCGGGTAAACGCCTCCATCTCTTCGACCATGCGCAGCAGCACCCGGCGCAGCGGCGGCCGCTCGGGGCAGCGCAGCAGCGACTGCATCCGCCACCGGCCCCGCAGGCGCTCGATGGGCGACGGCGCCGGGCCCAGCACCTTCACCTTTCCCCCCGCCACGTCGGGCAGCGCCCGCAGGAACGAGTCGATGCGCCGCGCCATCTCCTGGAGCTTCTCCTCGTCGGGGCCGTCGAGCTTCAGCGCCGCCAGCCGGCCGAAGGGGGGATAGCCCAGCTCGCGCCGCGCCCCGATCTCGTCGTCGAAGAACCCTTCGAAGTCGTGCGCCCTCGCCCGCTGCAGCACCGGGTGCTCGGGCTGGAACGACTGGATCACCACGTGCCCCGGCAGGTCTCTGCGCCCCGCGCGGCCCGCCACCTGGGCCAGCAGCTGGAAGGTGCGCTCGGCCGAGCGGAAGTCCGGAAACGCCAGCGCCGCGTCGGCGGTGATGACCCCCACCAGGGTCACCCGCGGCATGTCGTGCCCCTTGGTCACCATCTGCGTGCCCACCAGCACGTCGAGCTCGCCGTTGCGCAGCTTCTCCAGCACCGCCTCGGTGCCCATCCCGCTGGCGACGTCGCGGTCGAGCCGGCCGATGCGCGCCGAGGGAAAGGAGTCGATGAGCGCCCGCTCGAGCTTCTCCGTGCCGACCCCCAGGAGCTGGATGTCCACGCACCCGCACTTGATGCACACGTTGGTGAAGGGGACCTTGAAGTCGCAGTAGTGGCAGCGCAGCGCCCCCTCGCGGCGGTGCAGCACCAGCGCCACGCTGCACGACGGGCACTCCATCGCCTCGGCGCAGCGCACGCACTTCACCGTCGGCGCGAAGCCCCGGCGGTTGAGGAACAGGATCACCTGCTCCTTGCGCTTCAGCGTGGCGTCGATGGCGCGCACCATCGGCAGCGACAGCAGCTCGTGCCCCGTCGGGCCGCGCGGCCCCACCCGCTTCAGGTCGACGATCTCCACCGAGGGGAGCAGCGCCGCCGTCGGCCGGTCAGGCAGGTGCAGCAGCTGATACCGCCCCTCCAGCGCCGCGTGGTAGCTCTCCACCGACGGGGTCGCGCTGCCCAGCACGCAGGGCACGCCCGCGCGGTGCGCCCGCAGCAGCGCCAGGTCGCGGCCGTGGTAGCGGAAATGGTCGTCCTGCTTGAACGACCCGTCGTGCTCCTCGTCGACCACGATGAGCCCGAGGTCGCGCACCGGCGCGAAGACCGCGCTGCGGGCGCCGATCACCACGTGGCACTCCCCGCGGTGGAGCTTCTTCCACATCGCGTGGCGGTCTTGATCCTTCAGCCCCGAGTGCATCACCGCGAGGTTGTCGCCGAAGCGCGCCCGGTAGCGCGCCACCAGCTGCGGCGTGAGCGCGATCTCGGGCAGCAGCAGCAGCGCCCCGCGCCCCGCCTTCTGCGCCGACTCGATGGCGTGGAGGTACACCTCGGTCTTCCCCGACCCGGTCACCCCGTGGAGCATGAAGGTCTGCCGCTCGTGCCGCGTGACCGCCCCCACGATGGCCGTCACCGCGTCGTCCTGCGCCCTCGTCAGCTTCGGCGGGACGTCCTTCGGCACCGGCGCCCCGAAGAAGGGGTCATCGGGGATCTCCCGCAGCGTCAGCGCCACCGCCCCGCGCGCCTTCAGCGACTCCACCGCCGCCCGCGCGCCCTTCACCTGCTGCCGCAGCTCGGCCATCGAGACCTCGCCGCGCGACTCCAGCATCGCCGCCACCTCGGCCTGCCGGTCGCCCCGCAGCTTGGGCCTCGCCGCCAGGTACTCGGGCGTGAGCGCCACGAAGGTCTCCTCGCGCACCTTCGCCCAGCGCGCCTTGAGCGAGGCCTTCACCAGCCCGCTGCCCCGGGGATCGTCCCCGTCGCGCGTGCGCCGCTCGACCGCCGGGGCCGCCGAGCGCAGCACCTCGCCGATGGGGTGGAGGTAGTAGTCGGCCGCCTCGCGCAGGAATTTCAGCAGGTCTTCACCAAACACCGGCTCGGCTTCGAGCAGGTGGAAGATGGGCCGCACCTTCCCGGGGTCGACCTCCTCGGGCGCCGTCTTCGACACCGAGAGCACGTAGCCCACCACCCGCTGACCGCTCACCGGGACCACCACCCGCACCCCCGGCGCCACGTGCTGCTCCATCCCCGCCGGGACGGCGTAGGTGAGCCCGTTGCGGAGCGGCAGCGGGACGGCCACCTCGACGTAGAGCGCCGGCGCGGCGTGCGGCGTCGGGGCGAAGAGCTCGGGTTGGTTCAGGCCCATGACGGCTCCCGTTCTAGTCCGCGCGCGCGAGCAGGTCCACAGATCGCCGGACAGGATATGTCCGCACTTCTTGGGGGCCCTTCGCGCCGCGGCGAACTATGGTGGTCGGCGATGACGGACAGCGCGATCGTGGACGGCCCCGCCCCCGGGCTGCGGGTGTTGCAACGGGACGTCTCGCAGTGGCAGTGGAGCCCCGACGGCCGCTGGCTCGCCGCCTCCGATCCGGTCGACCTCGACGGGCAGACGGTGCTGCGGGTGTACGACCACGAGGACGGCCGCGAGGCGCTCACCATCCGCGGCCGCGAGGTGCTCGCGCTCGCCTGGCCTTCGAGCGAGCACCTGCTGCTCGTGCGGGCGGCGGACCTCGGCTCGCGCGCCGTGCTCCACTCCGTGCCCGATGGCGGTGTGCTCGGCACCACGGCCCTGCCCGGCCTCACCCGCGCGCGAGCCCGCATCTCGTTGAGCGCCACGCGGCACCCCGACGAGTGCGCCGCGCGCGCCCTGGTCACCCCGGGGCGCTGGCCCGGCGGCCTGCGCGAGAACGTCCGCCAGCGCTCGGCCTACGCCCTCTCGCTCCCCGACCTCGCCGTGGTCGCGGCCGTCGAGCCCGACACCTGGACCGCCCTCCCCCGGCTGCCGCACGTGCGCCCCGCGGTCGCCACGCTCTCGCCCGACGGCGACCTCATCGCGGTGTGGCTCGGCTCTCCCCTCGCCGCGCCCTCCTCCGTCGAGCTCGCGGGCCAGCACGCGGGCTCGCTCTGGATGGTGCCGTGGCGGGGAGGGGCGCCGCGGAAGGTCTGCGCCGTGGGCGCGGGAGTGGAGTCCGTGGTGTTCTCCGACCCGTCGCGGCTGCTGCTCCAGTCGGTGTTCGGCCTCGGGACGCTGCGCGACCGCGGCGACCTCGCGCTGGTCGACGCCGCGCGGGGGATGGTGCTCTACGACTCGCGCCGCGCCGTCGAGCCCGACGACTCCGCGGGCCGCC
Organism: uncultured delta proteobacterium; assembly: GCA_903860995.1. Taxonomy (GTDB): domain Bacteria; phylum Myxococcota_A; class Polyangia; order Polyangiales; genus SCUS01. Next base: position 3,319 of record CAIOSS010000409.1, read on the forward strand.
TCGGCGCGCAGTCCACCGTCGACGTGCACCCCGACCGCGAGCGCGCCGTGCTGGCCGGCCGGCAGCCCGCCGGGGCGAAGTACACGGGCTCGCTCCAGGAGCTCGACCTGGGCTCCGGGCTCACGACCTCGGCCTTGCCCGCCGCGCTGCCCGCGAAGGTCGAGCTCGGCGTGAGCGCGGCGTACACGGGCGACGGCGAGGCCCTGGCCGTGCTCTGCGGCAAGGCCCCGCGCACGGCCCTGGTCACCCTGTGGCGCGCCTACCCCGACGGCGCGCTCGCGGGTCACCCGGGCTGGTCGGTGCTGCTCGACGGCAAGAAGCCCCGCGAGGCGCGGCTCACCCGATCGCCCGGCCTGGTGGGCGTCACGGTGTCCTGGCGCATCGACGGCAAGGCCCTGCGCCGCGGCTCGCTCACCCCCGTCGCCGAGCGCCTCGCGTGGATCACCCGCGACGCCCTCCGCGAACTCGCCTGAGCGCTCCCCCCCCCGGGACGACGAGCGGAGGTCTATGGACAAAATGCCTCACGCAATCGTCCGACCATCCGGCGATTTTTGCGGTCCCGGGAGGGCCACGCCCCAAGCCATGATTGCGTACCCGGTGCGTGTTCGCGATCGCGACACCCCGTGGAACGGAACTCGCATTCGACCGGCCGTGTGGCAATTAGTCACCCAACGACCG
>CAIOSS010000410.1 GCA_903860995.1 uncultured delta proteobacterium
GGAGCGCCTGTGCTTGGAGCACGAGGAGCTCGCGGTCGCCGAGGAGGAGCTTCGGGTGCAGATGGCGATGATGGCCCGGTGGGAGGAGGAGAGGGTGCGCGAGCGCGCGCGCTACCGCGAGCTCTTCGACCTGCTGCCCGAGGCGACGCTCATCACCGACCGCCGGGGGGTGGTTCGCGAGGCCAACGTCGCGGCGCTGCGGCTGCTCGCCACCGAGGAGCGCTTCGTGGCGTCCAAGCCCCTCGCGGCGCTGGTCGAGGCGCCGGACATCGCCGCCGTGCACGACGGGCTCGCCGAGCTCTCGGCCGAGCGCGGCGCCGAGCGCACCGTGCGGCTGCGGGCGCGGCGAGGGTCCGGGTCCGGCGTGTCGGTGGGCCTGCGGGGCGCGCTGATGGGCGATGGGTCGCGCATCCTCTGGACTGCGCGCGAGGACGTGGCGCCCCCGGCCGGGGACGAGGCCGGGGAGCCGGCGCGCACGCGCCGGGCGTTGGGCGACGCGCTGGCACAGCTGCACCGCGAGCGCATGGAGGCCTCGGTGCGCGAGCGGTCGCTGCGCGAGGGTCTGGCCGCCGCGCAGGCGGCCATGGCGTCCCAGGCGTGCGCGCGGTCGGCGCTGGCGGGGGAGCTTCGCGGGCCGGTGGACGTGGTGGTGGCGTGGTCGCGCCGGCTGCGCAGCGATGGGCTGACGGGCGAGGAGCGGGAGTCGGCGCTGGCGATGGTGGAGCGGCACGCGCTGGCGCAGGCGGCGCTGGTCGACGAGCTGCTGGACGAGGCCGGTCGGCCAGACCGGAGTTCGCGTCCGCACTTCGAGCTGCTGGACGTGGGGGCGCTGGTGCGCGACGCGGCGGCGGCGGCGCCGCTGGCGGAGCAGGCGTCGGTGGAGCTGTCGTGCGAGGCGCCGTCGCGGAGCATGGTGCTGGGGGACTCGCTGCGCTTGACGCTGGTGGTGGGCAACCTGCTGTCGCACGCGCTGCGCTCGACGCCGGTGGGGGGTCGGGTGACGCTTCGATGCGAGGAGGTGGAGCGCTCGCCGGGCGGTCGCTCGGTGCGGCTGACGGTGGAGGACAGCGGGCGCGGCGCGCGGGCGGGCGAGCTGGACGCGATCTTCGCGCACCTGCTGCCGCACGGGCCCGGGTTACGGAGCGCGCGCAACCCCGGGCTGGGGCTCTACCTGGTGCGGCAGTTCGTCGAGCTGCACGCCGGCAGCGTGGCGGTGGAGACCACGGCCCCGGACGGCGGGATGCGGTACACCGTGACCCTCCCTACGACGGGCTGCGAGGGGGCGCTCCTGGTGGCGCCTGCATCGCTCGGGGCATCGACGTGAGCGCCCCCGCGGACCGACAGGCCAGGCTGCGCAGGCTCGACATCTTCCGCCCGTTCTCCCTCGCCGACCTCGACGCCTTCGACTCGCTCGCGCGCGAGCGCTGGCTCGAACCCGCCCTGAGCCTGCGATCACCGGCCTCGCCCTCCGAGGGGAGCATCCGCCCAGGCCCACGATCACCGGCCTCGCCCTCCGAGGGAGCACCCGCCCAGGCCCTCCCAGCGCGCCCAACCCGGGGCGACAGCCCCGGGGCAGTCCCCCAACCGTCCGGAGCCC
>CAIOSS010000411.1 GCA_903860995.1 uncultured delta proteobacterium
CGGGTCGCAGGGCCCGTCGCAGGTGTGGGTCACCTGCCCGGCGGGCGCGAGGAAGGTCACGATCTGGCGCTTGAGCGCCTCGATGGCGCGCGCGGTGCCGTGGGTGGGGTTGTTCATCGCGGGCTGGTTGGTGCCGGGCGGCGCGGGCGTGGCGCTCTCGTCCCAGATGGTCAGCGCCGAGGGGGCGGGGCCCATGGTGGTGGTGAAGCCGTACGGCGTGCGGGGCGACGGGATGAGCAGCGGGATGTTGGCGCCGCGGAGCACCATCTCCGTGGCGAGGTTGTTCACCGCGGCGTCGTTGACGGCCTCCTGGAAGAGCACGTTCTTCTCGGGCACGCCCGGAAGTCGGTTGGCGAGCAGGCGAGCCGAGACGTTGACCGGGTCGCTCGCGTCGAAGAACGACTGCGCCAGGTTGATGAGCACCTGCTGCTCGGCGGGGTTCTCGTAGTCGTTGAAGGCAAGGGAGTAGAGGGCGAAGTTGGACGAGCGCTGGAGCAGCAGACCCCAGTTGCCGCCGGGGACGTTGAGCACGCCGCGGGCGCAGTCGGGGGAGTAGCCCATGAAGCTGGTGCCCATGATCCCGCCGAGGGAGATGCCGTAGTAGTAGGCGCGGGCGGGGTCGAAGGTGGCGCGGCCCGACACCTGGAAGGCGGGGTGCTCGCCGAACTGCGCGCGCCCGGTGCGGTAGAGCACCATCGCGTTGACGAGCGCCTGCTGGAGCTGGTCGGTGATCGCGGGGATGTAGTTGAAGTCCGAGAGGGCGTGGATGGCCGAGGTGACGTCCGGGAAGCTCAGCCCCGTCCAGTTGGTGGCGATCACCACGTAGCCCTGCTCGTTGATGAAGCGCTGGACGTAGTTGTCGGTCTCCATCCGGCCGCCGAGCTCGCCCGCCGCGGAGCCCAGCAGCCCGTGGCCGAACTGCAGCAGCGGCATCGGCCCGCGGGTCATCGCGCTGCGCGGGACCATCGCCACGAAGGGCACGTCCACCACGCGGACGAACTGCGGCGCGCCGTCGGGGCCGCGGTTGATGCGCGCCTCGTCGGCAGCGCCGTTGATGAAGCTCGGCACCCGGATGGTCCCGGTGATGCGCCGGAGGATGTTGACGTTGAAGTCCTCCTCCACCTGCGTGACGGTGAAGCCCATGCCCCGCTCGCCGACCATGGTGAGGGCGGTGTCGCGCATCCCGACCACCGGGCTGGTGAGCCAGCGCTCCGAGGCGGTGGTGTAGTCCCAGGCGAGGGCGAGCGAGTCGCGCGCGACGCCCGCGCGCTCGAGGGCCGCGAAGATCTCGGTGTAGCGGGGCGCGACGCGGGCGAGGCGCGGGTCGCTGGCGGTGCTCCCTGCGCGCACGGCGGCGAAGCCCGGCGGGACGGTGAGCGCCCCGCCGCCGAGGGCGCGGACGGCGGTGGTGACGGCGACGGCGTAGCGGTGGCCCGGGATGAGCCGCACCATCGGCCGGATGATGAGCACCTGGGCGCGGCCCTCGCGGGCGGTGGCGTCGACCTCGGCGAAGTGGAGCACCCGCTGCCCGGAGGTCATGTCGACGAGGGCGGTGGTGGCGGCCGGGGTGAGCGAGCGGGCGAGGTCGGTGTGCGGGACCAGGGAGGCGGGGTCGACGCGCTCGGGGAAGTAGATGGACAGGGCGCCGGAGGGGGAGAAGCCGTCGAGGCGGTTCCACGGGGCGGGGTTGAGCGCGACGGGGTCGCCGCCGTTGGAGGTGCGCCCGGTGGAGACGGGCATCGCCGCCGGCGGAAGCGCGAGCTGCCCGTTGTCGGCCTGGTAGTACGCGCTGGGGAAGGGCAGCAGGCAGGCCTCGGGGAAGCCCAGCGGGTTGCACTCCATGCGCACGGTGGTGGCGTCGGAGGCCGCGCCGCGGTCGCCGGGCACCCCGCTGTCGGCGGGCGTGACGGGCGCCGGGTCGCTGCACCCGACGAGAGAGCCAAGGGCCACCAGAACCACTGTCCGCAAGGGGCTTCGCATCGTCCGAGTCGGGTATCACACCGCCGCGGGGGTCACCAGCGCGCGGCCGCGCTACGTCCGGCTCTGGATCCACCCCGCGAGCATGACGAAGGGCAGCGCCAGCACCCGCAGGTCGAGGTCCAACCCCCCGATCACGTCCGCCGTCCCGTCGCCGGGCCGGTAGCGCGCCTCCACCCAGAGCCCCGCGGCCATGCCGTAGCTCGAGTGGTAGTTGAGGCTCCGCGTGCCCCACCAGAGGCGCCCCAGCAAGCCCGCGCGGCCCGGTGTCGGCGCGAGGTCCACCACACCCCCCAGGGACACCAGCAGCGGGAAGGTGAGGCTTACCGGGATGTGTAAGACACCCCCCGCGGCCGCGTCGAGGGTGACGAAATCCGTGGTGCCCACGGCGGCGAAGAAGCCCGCGCGCCAGGCGTAGGGGGTGCGCGCCCCGAAGGTGGCGTCGGTGCGCACCGCGGCCGTGATGAGCACCTCGCGGGCGGCGGGCGGCGCGAGGCGGGCGCCGGCGCCGAGGGACAGCCCCAGGTTCCACTGGGGGTACGCGGCGGCCGCGGGGGCGAGGAGGAGCACGCTCGCGAACACGACCACGGGGCTACGCACGACGGGCGCCGACGCTATCACGGCGCGCCCGGAGCTTCGGTTACACTGCGCGGCAACCACCGTGATCCGACTGACGCGACCGTATTTCTCCGACGCCGAGGCCGCTGCGCTGACCGAGGTGCTCGCCTCGGGGATGCTCATCCAGGGCGCCCGCGTGGCGGCCTTCGAGGCGGCCGTGCGCGAGCACCTCCATGGCCTCGGCGCGCCCACGACGCCAGGCCTCCACGCGCTCGCCGTCTCCAGCGGCACCACCGCGCTCGAGCTGTGCCTCGCCACGACCCCGCGCGGCGTGGCGGCGGGCGACGAGGTGATCGTCCCGGCGGTGACCTGGCCCTCGCCGGGCAACGCCGTGCTCCTCCGCAACGCCGAAGCCGTGCTCGTCGACGTCGACCCGGTCACCTGGAACCTCGCCCCCCAGGAGGTCGCCCGCGCCCTCACGCCGCGCACGCGCGCCATCATCGCGGTCGACCAGTTCGGCGTGCCCGCGGAGGTCCCGGCGCTGCGGGCGCTCGCCTCGGACATCGACCTCATCGAGGACGCCGCGTGCGCCCTCGGCTCGACGCTCCACGGCGCGCCCTGCGGGGCCCTCGGCGACGTGGGGACCTACTCCTTCCACCCCCGCAAGGTGATCACCACGGGGGAGGGCGGGATGGTGCTCACCCACGACGCCCCGCGGGCCGAGCGCATCGCGGCGCTGCGCAACCACGGGCAGCGCTCGGTGGGGGTCTTCGTCGGCGCGGGGCCCAACGCGCGGCTGAGCGAGCTGCACGCCGCGCTCGGGGTGCTCCAGATGGCGAAGCTCGACGCGATGCTGGCACGCCGCCGGGCGCTGGCCGCGGTCATCCGCGACGCCGTGGCGCTCGCGTGGCAGGGCGCGCCTGCCGGGGCGACGGTCAACCACCAGACCCTCGGCTTCGTGCTGCCTGCCCCCACCGAAGGGCCCTTCGCGGGCGACCGGCGCGCGGCGCGCGACGCCCTGGTGGCGGCGCTGCGGGAGTCCGGCGTCGAGGCGGGGATCCTCTCGTACGCGCTGCACCGGCTGCCGCAGTTC
>CAIOSS010000412.1 GCA_903860995.1 uncultured delta proteobacterium
AACTTCCGCGACTACCTCGTCGGCATCAAGGGGCCGCTCACGACCCCCGTCGGCAAGGGCATCCGCTCGCTCAACGTCGCCCTCCGGCAGATGCTCGACCTCTACGTCTGCCTGCGTCCGGTGCGCTGGTTCAAGGGCGTGCCGTCGCCGGTGAAGGCGCCGCATAAGGTCGACATGGTGATCTTCCGCGAGAACTGCGAGGACATCTACGCGGGCATCGAATACGAGGCCGAGTCCGTCGACGTGAAGAAGCTCATCGCCTTCCTCCAGACGGAGATGAAGGTGAAGAAGATCCGCTTCCCGGAGACCTCGGGCATCGGCATCAAGCCGGTGTCGCGCGACGGCACCGAGCGCCTCGTGCGCGCCGCGATCCGCTACGCCCTGGACGAGAAGCGCAAGAGCGTGACCTTCGTCCACAAGGGCAACATCATGAAGTTCACCGAAGGGGCGTTCCGCGACTGGGGCTACGCCCTGGCGATCCGGGAGTTCCGCGCGGACATCGTCACGCAGCGCGAGAGCTGGATCTTCGGCAACAAGGAGGCGAACCCGTCGCTCTCCAACCGCGACAACGCCATGCTCGTAGAGCCGGGCTTCGACATGGCCCCGGAGGACTTCCAGGCGGAGCTCGTGGCAGAGGTCGACGAGGCGATGAAGCTCTGGGAGACCCACGGCGCGGGGAAGTGGAAGTCCAAGCTGATGATCAAGGACTCCATCGCGGACATCACCCTGCAGCAGGTGCTCACCCGCGCGGAGGACTTTGACGTCATCGCGACGCTCAACCTCAACGGCGACTACCTCTCCGACGCGCTCGCGGCGCAGGTGGGCGGCATCGGCATCGCGCCGGGCGGCAACATCAACTATGCGACCGGGCACGCCATCTTCGAGGCGACGCACGGCACCGCGCCGAAGTACGCCAACCTCGACCAGGTGAACCCCGGCTCGGTCATCCTGTCGGGCGAGATGATGCTCCGCCACCTCGGGTGGAAAGAGGCCGCCGACCTGGTCATCAAGGGCATGGACGGCGCCATCGGCGCCAAGCGCGTGACCTACGACTTCGCCCGGCAGATGGAGGGCGCCACGAAGGTGAAGTGCTCCGAGTTCGGCGACGCCGTCATCGCGCACATGTGATCCGCAGCCTCGACCCGCCGATCGATCCGACTCCCTGACCATCCGACCCGCGAGCCCGCGTGGACGCTGCGTCGCTCCGACGCGCGGCGCTGTCGTGCCTTGACCAGAGGGCCGCGGGTGCGATGTCATGCGCGCCCGCCGCGGCTCGAGCGCGAAGGAGAAGGCCAATGCCGACGAGCCATCAGGTGCAGCAGGGCGAGTGCCTCGTGAGCATCGCCGAGAGCTACGGGTTCTTCTGGGAGACCCTCTGGAACCTCCCGGAAAATAAGACGATTCGCGAGATGCGACGCGACCCGACGGTGCTGCTCGCGGGGGACGTCGTGACGATCCCGGAGCGCACGATCAAGGACTATGTGCGGCCCACCGGGGCCCGGCATACGTTCCGCGTGAAGAACATCCCCGCGCGGCTCAACCTCCGCCTGCACGACGAGGGCGGACGCCCGCGCTCCGGGCTCGCGTACGTGCTCACCATCGACGGCGTCGAGACCACCGGCACCACCGACGGCGACGGCGCGGTGCACGCGCCGGTACCGCCGACGGCCCGCGCGGGCACGCTGCGGCTGGTGGCCTCGAACGAGACCTTCACGCTCAACCTCGGGCACCTCGACCCGGTGGACACGGTGCGCGGCGCGCAGGCGCGGCTCGCGCAGATGGGCATGTTCGTCGGTGCGGTCGACGGCGTGCGGGGCCCCGTGTTCGCCGCGGCGCTGAAGAGCTTTCAAACGAGCCAGGGCCTCACGGCGACGGGCGAGCTCGACGCGTCGACCCAGGTCGCGCTCCGCGAGGCGCACGGTGGATGATCGAGGCCGGGGCGCGCGCGGCACGACGCGACGGGAAGACAGCCGATGACGGTTCACGTAAAGGTCAGCGGCGTTCAGCACACGGATTTCGATTGGGAGGATCGACCGATCTCGAGCATCGGCCAGACCGCCACGGTTCTGGTGGAGGTGACCTTCACGACAGACCTCGCTGGCGGCGAGTTCTCGATCTCGCATCCCGGGATGGAAACGCACCGGTTCGACGTCGCGCCGCGAAAGGCGACCGGGTCGAAGCCCGCGTCCGGTGAGCGCAACATCGCTCCGACGGACCTCACCCGCGTGGAGACCTTGAAGTGTCGCGTGCGCTTCGCGCGCGAGACCGACGCACCGCAGCCGTTCGCGATCACGGCGGTGACCAACTGCGACGCCGAGGCCAACACCGAGCACAAGCTGCGGGTGTATGCCGACCCGCAGAGCGCGGCGGCGTCGATGGTGCTCGTCCGCGCGGCGACCGCGTCCACCGGGCCGAGTGTTCTCAATGTGGCGAAGGGCGGCAGCACGGGCCCGACGTCGGGACATCAGAACACCGCGCAGGCCTTCACGCGCTTCTACGCGCAGTTCTTCTTCAAGGACCCGGAGGGCGTCGAGCGCACTTTTCCCAGCGGCATGCCGGTGAAGGTCCTGCTCGGCTCGCACCCGATGAACGCGATCGACGCGACCCTCGGCGCGGACGGCAAGCTCGCGGTGGAGATGATCGGCGCCGCGGACGTCATCGCGCACAGGGTGCTGCGCGTTCGGTTCGGTGCGCCGGACGACAACAACTTCATCGTCTGCGAGGCGCCGGATGGCACGGCCGCGCAGACCATAGGCCCGGCCCCCACGCCGGTGGATCCTGCCGGAAACTACGACAAGCGCTTCTTCCGGCTCCCCGCCGCGTGGTCGATGCGCCAGGCCGACTGGACGGTCACCGGCGACGACGGGCGGTGGAAGTCGGACGCGCACTTCGAGATGACGAAGAACAGCCTCGCCGCGAGCCTCGGCACCGCCGAGGCGCCGGTGAAGGCGGTGCTCGACCCGCACTGGCAATACCTGAAGCTTGAGTACTTCGATCGCCACTTTGGGCACAGCGATCACGGCGGTGCCACGAAGACCGTAGCCCCGCTTTTGATCGTGGGTGAACGCGTCAAGCCGCTGGTCGTGGGCACCTACGATGAAGACACGAAGAGCAACTGGTGGCTGAAGGAGGGCGAGGCGATCATCCAGTGCGTGCCCTGGATCGTGCAGCGCGGCATCGCCGGCACCGCCGATGCGCGCCCGACTTCGGACACGCTGCTGCGGTTCACGACCGCGGCCCGCACCTGCATGGAGTCGATCTCGGCGACCGTGCGCAATCGCGTGGTGGCGACTGAAGAGCAGCTGAAGCCCGGACCCGAGCGGCTCAAGTTCTATGACCTCCCCACGGAGTGGCAGTCGCGGAACTACTACGCGAAGCTCTCCGACACCGCCGGGGAGTTCGGCTGGTATGAAGACATCGCGAGCAAGCCGACCACCAAGGCGAAGCCGCTGGTGTTCTCCCTCGACGACATCGTGCTGACCAACGCGGCGGGCCAGCGCCTCGCGACGTGGACGCACGCGGACCGGCTGGCACTCTTCGTCAACACCTTCGACGACACCATCGGCGGCGCCTCGAAGGAGGGGATCTACAAGCCCGACGCGGGCGCGAAGCTGCCCTGGTTCACCACGAAGCCCGCGTCCGGGGCCCCGGAGGAGAACGAGAACTACGTCATCGATCGGCCGGGCTGGGTGCGCATGATCGCGGCGCAGGGCAACCTCTTCGATGTCTTCGACCGGCGTACCGTGGTCGGCGCGCCCGCCAAACCCGACTACGACGTGATCGGTGCGCGCGCGGCGGTGTGCTGGGTCGACACGATGGCGCGCATCGGCAACGCGGAGGTCTGGGAGCCGCTCCCGACCGACGCGAGGTTCATCCGACGCGCCGCGGACGACGTCATCAAGCCGACGCGAACCTTCAAGAACAACCCGCCGGTGCGCGTCGACCAGGCGTTCATGTCGGTGCAGCCGTACTACTCGCAGGACTACGTCGCGCGCTTCGGCAAGTACCTCGACGCCGGGTCTACCGGGGGCATCGGCCGCTTCGACATGGCGCTGCTGCGTTGCTGCACCGCCGCGATCGTGGACGGGAAGCCGACCGAGCAGGCGATCAACGTCTGGTTCCATCGCGTGTGCTTCGACGCCACCCTCGGGCCCGCGACGGGCGACATCGCGGACTACCAGGTCGCCTTCGTGCGCAACATCCTCGACCGCTTCAACGGCCTCGACGCGAAGAACAGCCAGGGGCGCCCGGTGCTTCTGCCGAGGGATGTGAGCAAGCCGATCAAGGTGACCCAGCTGACCTGCATGCAGGTCACGCCGGAGCCCGTGGCGCACTACAAGATCAAGCTCACCGACTCGTCGAAGGGAGCCCGTGACTGGCGCTCCGGGGGCGGCACCGGCGAGACGGGCAACGCCGCGCCGCAGGACTCGGGCAACACCAACGGCTTCGTGAACGCGCATGAGCACGGGCACCAGAGCGCCTTGCCCGACGAGTACAACGAGCGCTGGAGCGCGGCGTCGTACGGGCAGCCGAGCTTCTACTCGACGCTCCCAGGTGATCCCTACGAGATGGACGGGCGGACCATCGAGTTCCAGGAGAACGACTCGCCGTTGATGAACGGCAACCACGCGCTGCACAACCGGTACTTCTGGCAGTCCGCGGAGTGGGTTCGACTCGCGGCGACCACGGCGTTCAAGGTGAAGCTCGGCGGCACCTACGAGGACTACTGGCTGCCGCCGCATCCGACGGCCAGGGAGACGACGCGGCACTACGCGTTCTGGCCGCTGAGCCCGGCGAAGAACGACATCGCGATCGCGGCCCGCGCCCCGCTCACGGTCAACCGCGGCAAGGTCGACATGTACCTCTACGCGATCGGCGCCGACGCGTTCGCGAAGAAGTCGCTGCCGGCGAAGGAAGATCCGCCGGGCACCGAGCCCTACGACGGGATCCTGATGGTGACCGTGCGCGTGAAGGTGAGCGCCTGGGGCGTGAAGCGCGAGAACGAGTCGGACCTGAAGAAGGTCGCGCACGCGCTCGCGCGGGTCGGGCGCCGACTCGACGCACCGAAGCCGCGCAAGCTCAACCACACGTGGCTGATCAAGGGCGCGCACGCCCGCGGGACGAAGCAGGAGTGGATCTTCAACCGCTGCCTCGTGCACTTCTCGCCGAGGCTGGTGATCTCCGGCGTGACCGAGCTCGACACCCTCGCCACCGTCGAGGGGAAGTTGGGGACGTTCAAGTCCGAGTCGATCTGGACGGGGTGGAAGCAAAAGCTCATCGACTACCACGCGATCGACTGGGAGGACTCCAACAAGCTGACGCGGCTCGACGCCGTCATCGGCCCGCTGGCGGAGCCCACGATCGTGCTGCGCGGAGGATGGAGCAGCGCGCACCCGTCGCTGAGCGGTGTCGCGAGCGCCGTCTCGACCTACGAGAGCAAGCCGGCCACGCCCGTGCGCGATCGCTACAAGGCCGCGGACGCGGCGAGGACCGCCACGGTGAACTGGCTCAACGACGTGGCCAACGATGGGAACCCCGACCGGCCCGGAGTCTACGCGCTCTACCAGCGGGCGGACGCCGCGAAGAAGGCGCTCGGGGCGCTCTTTTATCTCCGCGACACCGAGGAGAAGGCCGCCGCGCTGAAGAAGCGAAACGCGACGCAGGAGGAGACGGTGACGAAGGTCACCACCGCGCACGCGCCGCACTTCACGGTGGTGTGCAAGCCGGGCACGCCTGCGAAGGCCGAGTGGGACCCGTTGCCCGTCGAGGGTGACCTCCCCGCCGTCGACGCGTGGGTGAACCTGGTCCCGGCACCGACGCGCACCGGGGCGGTCTTCGAGCGCCTGAAGGGCCTGCTGACCAGCTACAAGTCCAAGGACGCCCTCGACCTCGCCGGGCGCATCAAGGCGCTCACGGACATGATCGGCCCCGCGGTGATCGAGCCGGAGGCGAGTCCGAGGGGCGACTGGACGGCCGCCGGAAAAGACTCCCTGCGGGAGATCGACACGCAGCTCACACGCTTCGAGTCGGCCGCGCCGGAGGACTGCGATGAGCGTCACGCCGGCTGCATGGGCGCGCATGCCTTTGCGATCATCTGCGACCAGCTCGAGTTCACCGACGGCCGTGACAAGGCCGCGGCGGACGCGCTGCTCAACCGCCTCGAGGAGACGATGCGGCAGATCGCCTTCCGACGGGAGCTGCGCGCGCTCGAGGCGCACGCCGCGCTCTTCAAGGCGCACCTGGACCGATGGGTCGCGAGCGCCACCGTCACGCTGACCGCGGACACGCCCGACGGCTACGAGGAGATGATGCTCCAGGCGATCCCGTCGATGCTCGGCGCCTACAAGGCCGCGTCGAAGTTCGCCGAGGAGGACATCCGGGCCATCGCGCAGCACGTGGGCCTCGACGGCCTGCGGGTCGAAGACATGACCGAATCCGGGCCGCCAGAACTTCCGTGACCGAGGCTGCACCATGACCACGCTCTCCCGCATCGCGTTCATGAAGCCCACCGAGGTGAGCGAGGTCGAGCCCCGACGCATGCGCGCGGCCAGCCTGCCCGAGCGATTCGACGTCGCGCCGCCACGGCCCGTGGCCTCCGGGGCGATCCAGCCCTTCGCCGACGGGCGACAGAACAGTCGACTCGACGCCGCGCTGAGCGACCCCTTCGCGGTGACCTGGTCGCCGCGCTTCGTCACGCCGCTGCGCCCGGACTCGCGCCCGCACAGCGTCTTGCAGCACCGCGATGCGCTGCTCGTGCAGGCCCCCGTGTGGCAGCTGTTCGGCCTCGACGGCCGCCCCCGGCGCGCGGGCAAGAGCGGCTCGAGCCCGCTCGTCATCTCGGCCGAGGAGCGCTCGTTCCTGTGGGTCAACGGCGACGGTTGCCTGCTCGCCGCGCCGCTCGACACCGGGCGCACACGGTGGTCCCTCGGGCTCCACCTCGCCGACGGCGCGCGGTACTCCTTCGTCGGCGTGCGCGGGCGTCGCGTGGTGGTGGTGGGCGGCGAGGTCGCGGGCAACCCGGAGGCGGAGGAGCCACACCCGACGTCGCTGGCCCTGGAGGTGTTCGAGCTGCCGGACCCCATCGACGCCTCGGACGAGGGCATCTTGCGCAACGCGAGCTCGCCCGGCGCGCTCGAGACGCCGTGCACGGGTGATGTGTTCGCCGCGATGGACGACGCGCGCATCGTCATCGCGTGGCGCGACCACGTGCTGACCACCGGATACGACCTCGCCATCAAGCAATTCGTCGCGGGGACCTTCGAGCCGCGCGCGGTCTCCCTCGGCGAGTTCGGGCGCACCTACCTCATCGTCCGCACTGCAGACGGACCGCGGCTCTGGATGGTCAACGACGAAGGCGAGCAGGTCTTCGACGCGCGCCTTCCCGAGGACGCCAGCGACACCCTCGTGCCGCCCATCGTCACCGGCGACCACCGGGTGTTCGTGGTCACGGACACCCGCATCGTCGCGTTCAGCCCGATGGGCAATTACCTCTGGGAATTCGTCCCGCCGCACGGCCGTCCCCGCGCGGTGGCCACCGCCGAGGGCTGGCTGCTCGTCGCAGTGGATGACGCGATCGGCGTGCTCGACGCAGAGGGCCGCGCGGCGTCGTTCTTCCGCCTGCCCGGCGAGGTGTTCCGCACCGCGCCGGTGGTCACCCCGGCGGGCGAGGTCATCGCCGCCACCGAGCGCTCGCTCGTCTGCATCGGCCCGACCTTCGAGGCCGTCGACCGCACCATCGTGCGCTGAGGCTGCCCCGGGGCCGTCACCCCTCCGCGGCGCTACGGCTTCGTCGGCTCGTCCTCGCGGCTGTTGCGCAGATAGTCCCCAAGCCAGTGCAGGCGCTTCTCGACGCGCACCTCGCTCTGCCCCAGCACGCCGCGGTCGTTGCGGAACATCAAGATCTGCTCCGGCTCCTGGCCCTCCATCACGAAGAGCTCGATGGGCCCGAACACCTGCCCCAGCTCCGCCGACGTGCAGGTGGGGAGGTACACCCGCAACACCCGCGGGTCGTAGAAGCGGAACAGCAGGCGCTGGCCGCGCTCGGTCTGCACCCGCAGCAGCCGCCGGAGCTGCCGGTGCAGCGCGGGCATCGGCGCGGACCCGCGGAGGAACACCCCCCACGAGTCGCCCCAGGCGCGCTCGAGGAGGACGCGGGTCTCCGGCGCGCCGCGGGTCAGGGGAA
>CAIOSS010000413.1 GCA_903860995.1 uncultured delta proteobacterium
CCCACGACCACCGGCCTCGCCCTCCGAGGGGAGCACCCGCCCAGCTGGACAGCGCAGGCGCGCGGCGCCCAATCAGCCCGCCGCGCGAGAGACAGGTCCGCCGTCGGGCCGCGGACCGTTGTACCCTCTGGCACCATCCGGTCGTCCGCCCACCTGAACCCAACCACCCCCGACGACGACGCCATGTCCGGCCGCATCCAGGTACTCGCCACCGCCACCGCGCGAACCCTCGCGATCAGCTTCCCTACCGTGTTCGACCAGCTCCGCGGGCGCACCAGCATGGACGCGTGCGACCTCCGGCTGAGGCGCTGGTCGCGCGCGCTGCTCGACGACGTGGGCATCCGCATCACGGTGCGCGGCGCGGAGCACCTCGCGCCCCGTGCGCCGATGATCGTGATGTCCAATCACCAGTCGCTCTACGACATCCCGGTGATCTTCCAGGTCATCGAGCAGCGCCTGCGCATGGTCTCCAAGATCGAGCTCGCGTCGGTGCCCGTCTGGGGCGCCGCGATGCGCGCGTCGGGCTTCATCTTCGTCGACCGGCGCAACCGGGAAGCCGCCATCCGCAGCCTGAGCGAGGCCCGCTCCATGCTCGACGAGGGCGTGCTCGTGTGGATCGCCCCGGAGGGCACCCGCAGCCGCGACGGCACGCTGCTCCCCTTCAAGAAGGGCGGCTTCGTGCTGGCCGAGGAGATGAACGTCCCGGTGCTCCCGATCTCCATCCACGGCACCTCCACCATCCTCCCGGCCCGCACCTGGGACCTCCGCCGAGACCAGGGCGTGCGCGTGACCGTCCACCCCCGCATCACCCGCGAGTCCTTCCCCACCCGCGAGGCATTCATGGCCGCCGTGCGCGACGCCATCGCCTCGGGCCTCGGCGACGACCACGCCGCCGGGGACTCCGACCGGTCGCGCCCCCGATGAACGCCGAGGCCTTCACGCCCGCGCGGGAGGAGGCGCGGGTGCAGGCGCTCCTCGCCGCCGTCCGCACGCGCGGCCTCGACGGTCCGCTCTGGCTGCTGTGCCCTCACGAGGGCCGCCGCGGCGCCCTGCTCGACCACCTCGCCCGCGCGGGCGGCGGCTGGATCCACCCCCTCGACTGGCACGGCCTGCTCGACCTCCTGGAGCAGCGCCTCGCGCTCCCCTCCCGCCCGCTGCTCCCGCCCGTCGACCGGCTGCTCGTGGTCGAGTCCGCCCTGGAGCACGCCGCCGCCCACGACCGCGCGCTCGGCGCCGCCCTGCGCGGCAACGCCCTCGACGTGGCCCGCGCCGTCGCCAGCGTCGTCGACACGCTGCGCCTCCACGGCTGGGACGGCGAGCTCCCCGCGCCCGCCGAACGGCGCGCCCACAGCGTCGCGCTCGGACACCTCGGAATACTCTCCAAGGTAACCGTCGCCCTCTCCGCCCACCTCGCGGCCGTGGAGTCGACCGACCTCCCCGCCCGCCTGGCCGCCGTCGCGCTCGCCCCCCCGCGCCCTGCCCTGCGCGGCGTACTCCTCTGGGTCGACGGCGTCGACCGCCTCGCC
>CAIOSS010000414.1 GCA_903860995.1 uncultured delta proteobacterium
CTCTTCGCGCGTGACCTGCTCGCCCGCCACCACCGTCGGCGTGCGGTCGGAGCGCGAGCGCAGCGGCGACGGGTACACCAACTGCTCTTCGCGCATGTCGACCTCGCGCCACTTCTCGAAGAGCCCGAAGGGGAAGCGCGTCGCCACCCGCAGCGCGAGGTACTGCTCGGTGCCCCGCACCGGCGCCACCCGCCGGTACGCCGCCGTCTGCCGCGCCCCCGCGCTCACCTTCAGGAAGTAGCAGCGCTTGTCGGTGCGGCGGTTCTCCAGCCGGTCTTCGACCTCGATGGAGTAGCTCGGCGCGTACTTCTTCTGGTTGTGCACCTCGATCTCCACCAGCGCGGGCGTGCCGGCGTACGCGCGGCGCGGCAGCCGGCGGCGAAACTCCAGGCCCCGCAGCGCGATCTCCGACAGCACCCCGCTCAAGATCACCAGCGACAGCAGCAGCCCCAGCACCAGGTAGAGCAGGTTGTTTCCGGTGTTCACCGCCGCGAACCCGACGCCGAAGGTGATGCCGATGAACACCTTGCCCTCGCGGGTGAAGCGCAGCCGCCGGGGCGGCCGCAGGAAGGACCACGCCAGCGAGCGGGCGCCCCTGAGCACGGCCCTCGGGAGCCGCCGCCACCATGCATTTGAGAGCGCCATGTAAGGGTCCGGGCGCCAGCGTACCATCCCGTCGCGTCGATGCGCGCCGCGGGCCGGGACCCCTCGGGCCCCCCCCGATGGAGGCGACCGGCGGCGCCTGCGTTATCGTGCCCGCCCATGCGCCGAACGGTCCCCCTCGCCACGCTGCTCCTCGCCGCCTGCGGCTCCCCGAGCGAGGCCCCCGCCCCCACCGCCGGCGCCACCGTGCGCATGGACTTCTCCCGCCGCGACGGCTTCTTCACCGCCCCCTTCCCCAGCGACGACCTCGCCGGCGGAACCTCCGTCGACCTCTCGCGCTGGCCCAACCCCGCCCGCCAGCGCTACGTCCAGGGCCTCATCGACCTCGCCGCGCGCTCCCGGGGCTTCGCCACCAGCGCGCCCATCTACCTCCCGCTCACCGCCGAGCCCTCCGCCCTCCAGCTCCCCTCCCCCGCGGCGAGCGTGCGCGACGACGCGCCGGTGTTCGTCATCGACCTCGATCGCATGGAGCCAACGTGTCGATGGGCGACGAGCAGTTCCTGATGTTCAACGTCGCCAACCCGACGGCGTTACGGGACAACGTAAGACAGAGCGCCCTGGAGACCGCGCGGATGTTCGACGTGGCGAGCGCCCTGCGCGTCGACGTGAGCGACTGCCCCGGCGCGATGGCCGCCGACGGGGGCACCACGGTGCAGGTCTCGCCCACGGTGCTCATGGGCCACTCCATGGGCGCGACCATCGCGCCCCTCGCCCTGGCGGTGGAGCCGCGGTTCCGCGCGGCCATCCTGTCGGGCGCTGGGGGGAGCTACATCGCCAACGTCATCCACAAGCTGCGCCCCCTCGCGGTCGCGCCGCTGGCCCGGGTTCTCGTGGGCTACGGCGGCACGGGCCGCACCTTCCGCGAGGACGACCCCGCGCTCGCGCTCATGCAGTGGGCCCTGGAGTCGTCCGACCCGCAGGTGTACGGCCGCCACGTCATCGACGAGCCGCTCGTCGGCGACGCACGCAGCGTGTTCGTCATCCAGGGCATCACCGACCACTACATCCTGCCGCCCATCGCCAACGCCGTGACCCTCTCGCTGGGCCTCGACCTCGGCGGCGAAGCGCTCGACCAGAGCAACCCCGAGCTCCGCGCGTTCACCTCGCTGGTCGACCTGCTGCCGCTGCGCGCGGCGGCGGTGCGCGCGCTACCCATCGCAGGCAACCGCCGGGGCGCCACCGCGGTCGTGGCGCAGCTCCCAGGAGACGCCCTCGAAGACGGCAACGATGCGGCCTTCCAGACCGCGGAGCCCAAGCGCCTCTACCGCGGCTTCCTTCGCTCCATCGCCGCCGGGCGCCCGGAGATCGTCGGCCCCGGCGCTGCCTGCGAGGACTGAGACCCGTGCGCGCCGCCGACCTGCTCACCCCCCCGCTCCCCCTGCTCGTGCCCGCGGAGACCTTCGACGGGTTCTCCTGGCACCCGAGCACCACCCTCACCTGGCGCTGCCCCGCGGACGCGCCCGCGCTCAACGCCCTCGACGACCAGCTGCCGCTCGGGATGGCCTTCGTGCTGCGCGCGCCGTGGCCGGAGATCCCCGCCGAGCTCGCGTGGCTGCACGTCGGCCGCGCCCAGGCCGCGACGCTCGGTCTCTCGGGTGAGCTCGCGCTCGCCCCCTACGCCATCGACGACGCCACCGACCTGCTCTACGCCGAGCGACGCCCGCCCGCGGAGACCTTCTGGCTCGCTGCTGACAACGTCAACGCGCTCTACTGGGCCCTGCACGACTGGTCGCACTTCCACAACCACGGGGAGTTCACCGACCGGCCGTCGACCGAGCTCCAGTGCGACGCCGCCGCGCTCGCGTGGCTGTGGATCAACCGCGACGCCGTGGCCCTGCCCGACGCGCACTGGGAGATGCTGCGCCGGGGCGCGCTCAACAACCACCGGGCGCTGCGGGCCGCGACGCCCGACTCGCGCTGCCCCCCGCCGACGGCGCTGGAGGACGCCGCGGCGCTGCGAGCGCTCGCCGAGGGCCTGCTCCGGACGCCGTAGACGGGGATTCGGGGAGAGAGGCAGAACGAGGGAGAGAGCGACGGAGGCCGACGGATCAGGGCGAGCCGAAGACCTGGACGCCGATCTCACCCTCGCCGCGGGCCATGCGGATCTCGAGCTGCGCCGACTGGTTGCCCATGGCCGCCGGGAGGCAGAGCTGGCGGTCGAGGCCGATGACCGGGAAGTTGTCCGGCGCGCGGTCCTGGTCGATCACGTTGCCGGTGAGGTCACGGAGGTAGAGGTCGAGGTCCTGCACGCCGGCGCCGCCGACGCCGATGATGCGGTAACAGTGGCCACCGACGACGGCCGCGACGACGGTGCGCCGCTCGCCGTGGCGCAGCATCCCGCGCACGAGGTCGGTCACGGCGATGAAGCCGTTGGCGAACTGGCGCGCGCGCAGCGTCATGTGGTTGGAGACGAAGTCCGAGACGTTGTAGCCCGTGGCGGTCCAGGTCTGGGTGACCATGGAGCCGGCGCTGCCGCTGCCCACCGAGGCGGTCGGCTGCATCATGGCGGGGCCGGTTTGCATCGGCTGCGCCTGCTGCATCGGCGGCGGCGGCGGCGGCGGCGGCGGCTGCTGGACCGTCATGGTGCCGGCCGGCGTCGACGCCGTGCAGCCCATCAAGCCAGCGGCCGGAAGGCTCGCCATGATCGCCAGAGAAAGCCCCAGAGTCCTGTTCATCGTCACGTTCACCTCGTGTTTGACACCGACGGTCACCCAATCGCCCACCGGTGCGGCGCGGCAGTCTCACACCGCGACACGCCGCGTGTCAAAGGCCCTCCGCGCGGCGCGCGAGGCCCTTTCAAGTGCGCGCCGGGGGGTGTTACCCATGGGTGTATGCCAGTCAGCAAACGAGACCTCGTCGACGACCTCCGCGGCGCCCACCCCGAGCTCACCCGCAAGCAGGCCACCACCTTCGTGAACGACCTGCTCGCCACCGTCACCGCCGCCCTCAAGCGCGGCGACAGCGTGCGCCTGCTCGGCTTCGGGAGCTTCGACGTGCGCCAGCGCGCGGCGCGCACCGGCGTCAACCCGACCACCAAGAAGCCCCTCGCCATCCCCGGGCGCAAGGCCGTGCGCTTCCGCGCCTCCAGCGCGCTCAAGGCCACCGTCAACAAGAAGCCCAAGGGCTGAGACTCGCTACGACATCATCGGCCGCACGCTGCCGCGGCGCTTCTGGATGTCCTCCAGCGCCGCGGTCACCGTCGCGGTGTCGCGCGCGCCGGGGCGGCCGTTGAGGTAGGCCCGCAGGTCGGCCGCGGCGGCCTCCAGGGCGCCCAGCGCGAGGGCGTGCATCCCGCGGTCGCGCCGCGGCTCCGGGGCGCCGGTGAGGTCGACGAGGCGGTCGCACACCACCAGCGCCCGCGCGTGGTCGCCGCGGCGCTCGTGGGAGTTCTTCAGGTTGGCGAGCATCCGCACCGCCACGGCCCGCGCGCCCACCACGGCGGTGTGCTCGTCCTGCACCGCGGCCGCCTCGCCGGTCACCCGCTGGAGCAGCGACTCCAGCGCCGACGGGGACATCACACGCGCCCGGAAGAAGGGGTCGACGTACACCCCGCCAGGGCCCCCGAGGCGCACCAGGAAGTGCCCCGGAAACCCGACGCCCTCGACGTCCATGCCCGCGCGCCGGCCGAGGGCAGCGAGCACCACGCCGAGGGTGATGGGGATGCCCCGGCGCCGCGCGATGACCGACGGCAGGTAGCTGTTGCTCGGGTCGTCGTAGGTCTCCTCGTCGCCCGCGAAGCCCAGCTCGTCGTAGACGTAGGTGCCCAGCAGCGCGGCCTGGTCGAGCGGGCGGCAGAGCAGCGCCGCTCGCGCCCGCAGCGGCGCCGCGAGGTCGTCGAGCCCCGCCCGCTGGGCGTCCAGGTCGAGGGTGGGCATGGCGTCCCGCGCGATGGCGAGGGCGACCTCGTCCAGCGGGGGTTCGGGGTCGCTCGCAAACAGCTCGATCACATCCCTGGCTCGCATCACCTCCCAAGGATGGCCCCGACGCCCCGCAGTTTCCAGTCGCGCGCGCCAGCGCGCCATCGCGACCCATGCGCCCCGCCCACGCCCTCGCCCTCGCGCTCGCCCTCGTCGCCTGCGCCCCCGCCCCGTCCTCGGCCAGCGCGTGTATGACCGCACCCGGCAGACGGTGGATTATCAGGTCGAGTATTCCCGGCAGCCCAGGCGCTGCTCCCTCTGGCGTTACGTCCAGGCCGAGCACCGCATCGCCTTCGTGCTCGACCTGCCCTCCCGCGGCGACACCTGCTTCCCCGCGGTGATGGAGGGCGCCTCCGCCAACGAGCGCGTGGTCTACAACGACTCCTCGCCCGTCGACGGGCCCGACCAGCCGTGGTTCCTCGGGCAGCGCGGGCCGACGCTCATCTACCGGCACGTGCTGCGCTTCGAGCGGCGACGCTGACCGGGCGCTTCGGCTACCCTCCCCGGCGCCGTGCACCACACCGACGACGCCTCCACCGCCCTCCTCACGGACCTCTACCAGCTCACCATGGCCTGCGGGTACTGGCAGAGCGGCATCGCCGAGCGCGAGGCCGTCTTCCACCTCCACTTCCGCAAGAACCCCTTCCAGGGCGGCTACGCCGTCGCCTGCGGGCTTCGCGCGGCCATCGACTGGCTCGACCGGCTGCGCTTCACCGACGGCGACCTCGCGTACCTCCGCGGGCTCCAGGGCAACGACGGCCTGCGCCTCTTCCCGGAGGCCTTCCTCACCTGGCTGGGCCAGATGAAGTTCGCCCTCGACGTCGACGCCGCCCCGGAGGGCACCGTCGTCTTCGCCCACGAGCCCCTGCTGCGCGTGCAGGGCCCGCTGCTCCAGTGCCAGATCGTCGAGACCGCCCTCCTCAACCTCCTCAACTTCCACACCCTCGTCGCCACCAAGGCCTCGCGCGTCTGCGCCGCCGCGCAGGGCGACACCGTGCTGGAGTTCGGCCTGCGCCGCGCGCAGGGCATCGACGGCTCGCTCGCGGCCAGCTACGCGGCCTACGTCGGCGGCGTGCACGCCACCTCCAACGTGCTCGCCGGGCGGCGCTACGACATCCCCGCGCGGGGCACCCACGCCCACGCCTGGGTGATGGCCTTCGGCGACGAGCTGGAGTCCTTCCGCGAGTACGCCCGCACCCTGCCCAACAACTGCGTCTTCCTGGTCGACACCTTCGACACGCTCCAGGGCGTGCGCCACGCCTGCGAGGTGGGCGACTGGCTCAAGGCCCAGGGCCACAAGCTCGGCGGCGTCCGCCTCGACTCCGGCGACCTCGCGTACCTGTCCATCGAGGCCCGCAAGATCCTCGACGCGCACGGCTTCCCCGACGCGGCCATCGTGGCAAGCAACGACCTCGACGAGCGGCTCATCCAGAGCCTGAAGCAGCAGGGCGCGGCCATCACCGTGTGGGGCGTCGGCACCAAGCTCGTCACCGCGTACGACCAGCCCGCCCTCGGCGGCGTGTACAAGCTCAGCGCCATCCGCGACGAGGCGGGCGCGTGGCAGCACCGCATCAAGCTGAGCGAGCAGGCCGCGAAGATCTCGACGCCGGGCGTGCACCAGGTGCGGCGGTTTTTACAGGACGGCGTATTCGTCGGGGACATGATCCACGACCTGAGCACCGGGGCCGAGCCCTCGCGCACGATGGTCGACCCGCTCGACCCCACGCGCCGGCGCACCTTCGGGGACGGCATCGAGCACGTCGACCTGCTGGTGCCGGTGTACCGCGCGGGGGTGAAGGTCTACGCGCAGCCGACCATCCACGAGTCGCGGGCGCACGCCGCGGCGCAGGTGGCCTCGCTGCACCCGACGACGCGGCGCTTCGACAACCCGCACAGCTACCCGGTGGGCCTGGAGCAGTCGCTGCACGCGCTGCGCACCCGGCTGGTGCTCGAGGCCCGCGGGCACGTCGACGCGCCGGAGTGAAGCGCTCCCATCGCTCGGCCGCGTTCGGGTAACCTCCGCGCCCGATGAGCGACGACCTCTGTACCCTGCCCGCCACCACGCTCCGTGACCTGATCGCCCGCGGCGAGGTCTCCTCCCGCGAAATAATCGACGCCCACCTCGAGCGCATCGGCACCTACGACCACACCCTGCGAGCCTTCACCCAGGTCTTCGTCAACGAGGCGCGCGCCGAGGCCGACGCCCGCGACGACGAGCGGCGCCGCGGCACCACCCGGGGCCTGCTGCACGGCCTCCCGGTGACCATCAAGGAGTGCCTCGACGTCGCGGGTCTCCCCACCACCATGGGCGTGCGGGGGAGGCTGCAGCACCGGGCCGAGCGCGACGCCGTGATGGTCACGATGCTCCGCGAGGCCGGGGCGGTCATCCTGGGGCGCACCAACCTCTCGCAGACGATGCTCTTCGCCGAGAGCCGCAACCCCATCTACGGGCAGACCGCGAACCCCTTCTCCCTCGACCACACGCCCGGCGGGTCGTCGGGCGGTGAGGCCGCCGCCGTCGCCGCGGGGCTGTCTCCGTTGGGGCTCGGCACGGACATCGGCGGGAGCATCCGCACGCCCTGCTCCTTCACGGGCATCACGGGCTTCAAGCCCACCCTCGACCGCCTCGCGTCGCGCGGCCAGGGCACCATCCTCAAGGGCCAGGAGGCCGTGCGCAGTCAGTGCGGTCCGATGGCGCGCACCGTCGCCGACCTCGACCTCTTCTTCCGCGCGATGGACCCAGCGCGCATGTGCGCCCTCGACCCCAAGGTCGCGCCCGTACCGTGGCGCCCGCTCGGATCGCTCCCCCCCCGCACGCTGCGCGTCGGGTACTACGCCAACGACGGCGTGGTGCCCGTCTCGACCGCCGTCGCCCGCGCCGTCGAGGTCGCCCGCGCCGCGCTCTCCAGCGCGGGGTGCGAGACCGTCCCCTTCACGCCGCCGGACGTCGCGTCGCTCTTCGACGAGTACCTCGCCGCGATGAGCGCCGACGGCGGCGAGGGGCTCATGGAGGCCCTCCGCGACGACCCCGTCGACCCCACCCTCGCGCCGCTGCTCCAGCTCGCGAAGCTCCCCGACGCGGTGCGCATGGGCATCGCACGCGCCTCGAAGCTCGGCGGGCAGACCTCCCTCTCGCGCATGCTCAACGCCATGGGGCGCAAGACCGCGCGCGCCTTCTGGGGCCACATCGACGCCCTCCGCCGCTACCGCGTCGAGCTGCTCGACATGATGGATGCGGTGGGCGTCGACGTGATCCTGTGCCCGGCCTACGCCACCCCGGCGCTGCCCCATGGGATGTCCAAGAACTTCACCGCCGCCTCGACCCCGGCGCTGCTCTACAACGCCGTGCAGTTTCCCGGCGGGGTGGTGCCCGTCACGCGGGTGCGCCCCGACGAGACGAAGCGCCCGTCGCCGCAGGGCCTGGTCGAGCGCCACGCCGCGAAGGTCGACGCGAAGAGCGCCGGGCTGCCGGTGGGCGTGCAGGTGGTCGCGCGCCCGTGGCAGGACGAGGTCGCCATGGGGGTGATGGCCACGCTCGAGGCCGCGCTGCGCGACCGCGCCGACGTGCCGCGCACGCCGGTGACCCCGTGAACGACTCCCCCCTCGGACGGCACCTCCCGGAGACCCCCGGCGAGATCACCTCGGACGACATCTTCGGGCGCTTCCTGGAGTACGTCGGCGAGCGCGGGCTCTCGCTCTACCCCGCCCAGGAAGACGCCCTGCTGGAGATCGTCGGCGGGCGCAACGTGATCCTCAACACGCCCACCGGGTCGGGCAAGTCGCTCGTCGCGACGGCGATGATGTTCCGCGCGATGTGCCTCGGGCAGCGCGCGGTGTACACGTGCCCCATCAAGGCGCTGGTGAGCGAGAAGTTCTTCGCGCTCTGCGAGGACTTCGGGCCCGACAACGTCGGGATGCTCACCGGCGACGCCAGCATCAACCGCGACGCGCCCATCCTGTGCTGCACCGCGGAGATCCTGCTGAGCATGTGCCTCCGCGAGGGCCACCTCGCCCCGGCGGACGTCGTGGTGATGGACGAGTTCCACTACTACGCCGACAAGGAGCGCGGCGTGGCCTGGCAGGTGCCGCTGCTCACGCTGTCGAGCGCCACCTTCCTGCTGATGAGCGCCACCCTCGGCGACACCACCTTCTTCGAGACGGAGGTCACCCGCACCACCGGGCGCCCGACCGTGACCGTGCGCTCGGCGCAGCGCCCCGTGCCGCTCACCTTCAGCTACTCCGAGGAGCCCCTGCACGAGGCGGTCGAGCACCTCGTCGAGAAGAACCGCCACCCGATCTACCTGGTGAACTTCACCCAGCGGGCCTGCGCCGAAGAGGCGCAGAACCTCATGAGCTCGGACTACTGCACCAAGGAGGAGAAGAAGGCCCTCTCGGACGCGATGCGCGGCGAGGACTTCGCGAGCCCCTACGGCAAGGAGCTGCAGAAGTTCCTGCGGCACGGCATCGGGCTGCACCACGCGGGGCTGCTGCCGCGCTACCGGCTGATGGTGGAGAAGCTCGCCCAGCAGGGGATGCTGAAGATCATCTGCGGCACCGACACCCTCGGCGTCGGGGTGAACATCCCCATCCGCACGGTGCTCTTCACCAAGCTGTGCAAGTACGACGGCGAGAAGACCGGCATCCTGACGGTGCGCGACTTCCACCAGATCGCCGGCCGCGCGGGGCGCAAGGGCTTCGACGACGAGGGCTGGGTGGTCTGCCAGGCGCCCGCGCACGTCATCGAGAACCTCCGCGCGGCGATGAAGGCGGGCGACGACGCCAAGAAGAAGCGGAAGCTCGTGACGCACAAGCCCCCGGACAAGGGCTACGCGCACTGGGACCGCGGCACCTTCGACCGGCTGCGCACCAGCCTCCCGGAGCCGCTGGTGTCGCGCTTCCGGGTGACCCACGCGATGGTGCTGGCGATGCTACAGCGCCCGGGCAGGCTGCACGACGGGTGTCGCGCGATGCGTCGCCTGGTCAAGAGCGCGCACGCGGGCCCAAAGGAGCGGCGGCGGCACGGGCAGACGGCGTGGACGATGTTCCAGTCGCTGGTGCAGGCGGGCATCGTGCGGAAGGTCGACGTGGGCGACGGGATGGGCGAGCGCTTCGAGGTGCGCACCGACCTCCAGGTGGACTTCAACCTCCACAACACGCTCTCGCTCTGGCTCATCGACACGCTGCCGAAGCTCGACCCGGAGTCGCCGATGTGGGCCCTCGACGCGCTCACGCTCTGCGAGAGCATCGCGGAGAACCCCGACGCCATCCTCTTCAAGCAGGTGGACTTCCTCAAGCGCGAGGCCATCAACCGGATGAAGGCCGAGGGCATCGAGTACGACAAGCGCATGGAGGAGCTCGAGAAGATCAGCTACCCGAAGCCGGGCGCGGAGTTCATCTACGAGACCTTCAACGCCTTCGCCGCGGCGCACCCGTGGGTGGGCACCGAGAACATCCGCCCGAAGGCCATCGCGCGCGAGATGTTCGAGAACTACAGCACCTTCGCGGATTACATCCGGGAGTATGCGCTGGAGCGCAGCGAGGGCGTGCTGCTGCGCTACCTCTCGGACGTCTACAAGGTGCTCTCGCAGACCGTGCCGGTGACCGACCGCACCGTCGAGCTCACAGAGATATTGGTGTTCCTGCGGGCGCTGGTGCGCGACGTGGATTCGAGCCTGCTCGACGAGTGGGAGCGGCTGCGGGCGCCCGACCCCGACGACGTGCTGGCGCCGCCGCCCCCGTCGGACGCGGCCGCGCCGCCGCCGGACATCACGCGCAACCGCCGGGCCTTCACGGCGATGGTGCGCAAGGCGCTGTTCTCGCTGGTGCGCGCGATCGCCAACGGCGACTGGGCCTACGCCGCGCGGCTCATCGACGCGCCCGAGGGGGAGGACGCGCCGCTCTGGTCGTCGTCCAACCTCCAGGCGGAGATGTGGCGGTACTTCCAGGTGCACCCGCGGCTGCGGGTGGACGTCGAGGCGCGCGCCCCGAAGAACACCCGGGTGCTCAAGGAGACCGACGAGGTCTGGGACATCCAGCAGACCCTGGTCGACGACGAGGGCGACCTGGACTGGTTCCTGGAGGTGGAGGTGGACCTCCGGCGCTCGCGCCTGGCCCACCGCCCGGTGATGCTGCTGCGCCGCGTGGACGACCTCCAGTTCGCGACGCACCCGGTCCCTCCCCCGCCCGAGGCGTAGCGCCCGCTACCTCGCCCCCGGCCCCGGCACCTTCCCCTCCTCGTTGCGGTCCGTCGCGGGCGGCGGTCATCACCCACGCGATGGCGAGCCTCGCGGGGTGCCACCCGGCCTCCGCCGCGAGCGCGCGGAAGCGCTCGGCCCGCGCGAAGTGATCCTCCGCCCCGAACCTCGCCTGGTACATCGCCCACGCCGCGATGCGCCTATCCGCGGGACGCTCGGTCACCCCGGTACTTCTCGCTCAACAGCCCGCCCCCCATTAGGGGGCTGTAAGGAAACACCGCGTGCCCAGCGCGAGTCGCGAGACCCGCACGCCCGTCCGTCCCGGCAGCGCGTACTCCATCGTGGCGCCATCGGTAGCACGGCACCCGGCGGCACCGGCGCGGACACCACAGCCGGTGCCCGCTTGACGGCCGCGCGCGATTGGGAGAGGCATCTCCGTGGGATGCCAGCATTTCTAGTCTACCGATTGGGTCTGCCGATGCGCCGGGTCACCATCGACACGCCGCCCATCCGCGTCGGGCGCGACCCGGAGAACGACATCGTCGTCGCCAACGACACGGTCTCGCGCGAGCACGCGGCCTTCATGCAGGACGAGCGGCGCCAGTGGCACGTGTCCTGTGTGTCCGGGTCGAACCCCATCGTGGTCGCGGGCAAGCTGGTCGCCACCTCCGCGCCGGTGTCCGACATGGCCGAGGTGGTCGTGGGCAACGACTGCCTCATCGTGTTCGTGCTCAACCCCGCCAACGCGTCGCACCTCATGGAGCACCGGCAGCTCCAGCAGGTGGTCTGCCAGCGCTGCTGGTGGACCGGCATGGCCTCGGCGTTCCGCCAGGACTCCCCATGCCCCCGCTGCGGCGCGGCGACCGTCGAGCCCGCCGAGGCGCCGACCGACGTCGACGCCGCGATGCTCAACGAGACCGCCGGCACGCGCGTGATGACCGAGGTGGAGGTGCGCTCCTCGGCGCGGGTCATCCGCGACGCCAAGCGCGCGGTGCTGGTGTGCACCGACGGCCGCGGCGGACGGCGGGTGCTCGCCGAGGCCGAGCCGACGCGGGTGTCCAAGACCAGCACCGAACTGCCCCTTCAGGGCTTCTGGCTCATCGGCGACGGCTTCACCCTCGCGTGGGACGGCCACACCTGGAACCTCCAGAGCGAGATGTTCTGGCCGGGCGTGAAGGTCAACGGCGTGCCCACCAGGGCGACGCGCCTGCGGGTGGGCGACGTCATCGAGGTGGGCCGCAACCGCTACGAGATCGCCACCGAGTGAGCACCCGGGAGAGCGCTCAGAACGCGGTGAAGACCTCGTCGAGTGCTACCTGTAGCACCCGGGCGTCGGCGTAGCGGACGTTGAGGTCGCGCTCGAGGCAGCGCCGGATGACCGACCAGGCCCCGACGCGCATCTGCCCGGAGTCGGCGAGCGAGGCGGGCTCCTTCGAGGCGATCTCCACCATGATGGCGTAGAGGGTGTGCGCGCCGACGCCGAAGGGCGCCTTGCCGGCGATCATCTCGTAGAGGATCACCCCGAGCGCCCAGACGTCCGTGCGCGCGTCGACGTTGCGGGCGTTCATGAACGACTCCGGGGACATGTAGGCGGGGGTGCCCATGATGTCCGACGAGCCCGTGAGCCGTGCGTCGCTGAGCTGCGCGGTGCCGAAATCCAGCACCTTGGCGACCGGCCGACCCTCGCCCTCGACCAGGAAGATGTTCTCGGGCTTGAGGTCGCGGTGCACCACGCCGGCCTCGTGCCCGCAGGCCACGGCGTCGATGACCGGCATCATCAGCGCGAAGGCCTCGACCGCCGACACGCGGTGCTCGGGGGCGTTCTGGAGGAAGGCGTCGAGCGTCTCGCCGCGGAGAAACTCCTGCACGGTGAAGAAGCGCCCGGAGTCGCGGTCGCGTCCGACGTCGACGCAGTCGACCACGTTGGGGTGCACCTTGCCGCCGACGCGCACGCGGTTGGCGATCTGCGCCTCGCGCACGAAGCGCTGCAGCGCCGTCTCGCGGTTTTCCCCCTCGTAGTGGAAGACCTTCACGGCGCACTCGCGCCCCGCCCAGACGTTGGTCGCCCGGTACACCGCGCCAGTGGCGCCGGCCCCGAGCAGCTCGTCGAGCC
>CAIOSS010000415.1 GCA_903860995.1 uncultured delta proteobacterium
CGGCGGAGGGCGTGGTGAGCGCGGTCGAGCGGGGCTTCCCCGCGGGCGACGCCGCGCCGCGCTGTCACGACGGCGTGCGCCACGTGATCGAGTGGACCGCCGCGACGGCGCCGGAGATCCGCGTGGGCGATCGCGTGCGGTGGTGAGCGGGCGCCCCGGTCAGGGCAGGTCGGCGTCGATCACGAGCGTCGCCGACTGGCTGGTCGCGACGTAGAAGTAGCGGTCGCCGAGCACCCCGACGCCGGTCTCGGTCTGCTGCGTCGCGGTGCCGAGGCAGCGGCGGACGGTGCTGTCGTTCGCGCAGTTGCGGCCCAGCACGTCGGAGCCGATGCTCGCCGTGACGCCGGGCGGCGCGGTCACCCGCACGGAGTACGCGCCCGGCCCGCTCAAGCGGAGCCCGAAGACCACGTCGTTGCCCCCGCTGCCGCAGTTGGTGTTCACGTCGTTGCGCATGCCGCAGGTGGTCATGATCGTGCGCGACCGGCCGCGGGCGTTGATGATCACCGGCGCGCTGCAGTTGTCGCCGTTGGTCACCGCGCCAGTGCACGTGCGGCAGCCGCTCTCGCAGCCCTGCACCCGGAGGCACGTGCTGCTGGAGGTGCCAGCGCAGAAGGCCACCTCCGTCACGCCCGGGCAGGTCGCGCAGACGCCGGTGTCCGTCGCGCCCGGGACGTCCGGCGGCGGGGTCACGTTGCAGTCGGACGGAAACCACGCCCAGTTGGCGCTGGTGCACGCGCCGTTGTTCGGGCCGCGGTTGGAGCCGGTGGCGCAGCGGCCGAGGTCGCGACAAAAGCCGCAGCCCGCGCGCGGCGTACACGTCCCGCAGGTGCCGGTCGACGAGCACGGGTCCGGTGGCACATCGATGGCTACGGATACGTCGATGGCGACGGGCACATCGATGGCGATGGGCACGTCGATGGCGACGGGCACGTCGATGGTGACGGGCACGTCGATGGCGACGGGCACATCGATGGCGACGGGCACGTCGATGGCGACGGGCACATCGATGGCGACGGGCACATCGATGGCGACGGGCACATCGATGGCGACGGGCATATCGATGGACATCGGCGCGTCGACGGCGGCGGGCACATCGATGGACATCGGCGCGTCGACGGCGGTGGGCTGGTCGGTCGTCGGGGTCACGGTGTCCTGCGCGACGGCGGCGTCGGGCGAGGAGAGCGCGTTGCGATCGACGCTGCCGCACGCGGCGACGGCGAAGAGGGGAAGGGACATCCAGGGCGACAAGCGACGACTGCAGGTACGCGAGGCAACGACGGCTGGCACAGGGTGATGGTACCGGAGCAGGAGGCGTCAACCAAACGTTCCGTTGCCGCGGGCGCGGGGCCCTTGCGACGTGCCCTCGGATCGCGCTCTGCTCGTCGCCAACGTGACATCCTCCGCGACGATGAGACCTCCGCGCCGGGACGCGACCGCCGCGCGATCCGACGGCGTGCGCCGGGTCGGCCGGGCCGCGATGCTGGCGGCCATCTTCGCGGCGTGTAGCCCCGTCGAGGACGACAGTCCTGCCGACGCCACGGCGGATGTCCCGGTCGATCGGGTCGACGCCCGCGAGGCGGGGACTCCCGACGCCGGCCCATCGGACATCCCCGCGCCCGACATCTCCCGGCCCGATGTCCCCAGCGCCGACGTCCCCACGGCCGACGTCCCCACCGCCGACGTCCCCGCGCCCGACGCCGGACCTCCGCCGGAGCCTGGTTTCTCAGCCATTCCGTGGAGCGAGCCGGGCTACGGGGTGGCGTATCGGGACAGCGCCAACCCGAGCGGCCAGGACGTGTTCATCGGATACGCCGGCTACGGCGTGCAGGCAGCGCCAGCGCGCCAGTGGGTGACGCAGCTCTTCCGCGACGCCCTCCACGACCGCGGCGTGCGGCATGTGTACGCCGTCCAGGGCCCGCGCGAGCCGGGCTACGACTCGCAGGAGATCGGCAACTCGCGGCTCATCGCGCACCTGCTCCCGCGCCTCGCGCCGGGGGCGCGCGTGCTGGTGGCGGCGCACTCCAGCGGGGCCTTCGTGGCGCACGAGCTCCTCGGGCAGCTCTACCAGCGCGGCCTCGACCCGTCTCGTCTCACCGCCGGCCGCCTCTCCTACTGGAACCTCGACGGCGGCAGCTACGGGCTCAACGCGTCCATCGTGGGGCAGCTCCACCACGCGTGGTTCGTGTGGTCCGACGACGCGCCGGTCGCGACGCGCTCGCCCAACGCGGGCGCGATGCTCTCCGCGGGCGCTACCTACGCGAGCGCGGGCGGGGCGCTCGCGCTCGACGCCCGCGCCTCGGGATGCAACCGCGGCGCGACGTGGTGCGTCCACATGCACCTGATCACCACGCGCCCGCACGACCCGGCCGCCGCCAGCGCGGCGCTCGACTACGGATCCTTCGACGCGACGCACCGGGTGCAGACCGACTGGCTCACGCGGACGGGCTTCGGCGCGCCCTGAGCGAAGAGGAGCGGGCGACGGCTCGTCGGGCCGACGGTGTCCCCTCGGTCGGTGAGTGTCGCTCGCTGGGCTCGCGGGGTCGTGGTCGTGCAGCCCGGTCGCCCCACGGCCGCGATCGTCCGGCACGTGCGGCGATGGCTCCAGCCGGTGGTCGACGGGAGCCACCGACCGACGCTCAAGGGCGTCGAGCACCTCCCGGCGGAGGGGCCGTTCCTCCTGGTGGCCAACCACTCCGCGGGCCTCGGAGTCTCGGAGATCCTGAGCTTCCTGGTGCTGTACCTCCGCCACGTCGGGCCCGGCCGACCTCGTGGGCGCTGCACTGCGCGCTCGCGTGGCTGTGGCTGGGCTCGCCGCGGACCTTCCTCCCGTGGGTTCCGTGGACGCTGCGCATGCGCATCGGCGCGCCCCTCGCGCCGGCCGATCTCTTCGCTCCCGACGCGACCGGGCGGTCGCCGCGCGCGAGCGGGGTGCCACCGCCTTACCGGCGTAGGTGCGATACGCCATCGGCTCCATGGGCCCCCGCAACCTCCCGCACACAATTCGGCACGACCTGCGCTCGACGATCACGTCGAGGTTGGTCTCGTCCTTGACCGCGCGGCGCAGCGCCTCCTCGGGCCCGATGCCCCCCGGCACCCACGTCCCGGGCAGCGCCAGCTGGCCCCGGCACGGCGGCGTCTTGCGGGTGATCAGCAGCACGCGACGCGCGCCGTCCTCCCGATGTTCGGCCTGAACTTCGACGGCGACGGCGACAACAACGACCTGCGGAACCTCGGGCTTCACTGCTTCTGACGACGCGCCGTCGCCCTGGAAGCGGGTGTCGGAGTCCTGTCCCTTCGAGATGCCCATGGTCTCGGGCTTCGTGCCAGGGACGGAGCGGCTGCTGATCGTGAGCCACGGCGGACAGAGCGTCTTGGGTGCTGCAGAAGGCGCAGCAGCGCTCAGATGCGACTTGCGCGTCCCACCCAGGTCCCAAGGCTGTTACAAACGGTCCCCAATGGTGCCGGTGTGATTCCGGGCGCCTCCAACGAGGAGAAGCTGATGTCGAAGCGATGGTCCTATGCGGCAGTGGTGCTTGTGATCGGATGTGGGAACACTCCTATCGCCAACGTACCCATCGATGTGCAGGTGACCGCCGACGTGCAGGGCGGCACCGACGTGCTGGACGCCGGCGGCGGGCAGGACGTGGTCCGCACCGACGTGGTGGACGCCGGCGGCGGCAAGGACGGCGGCATCACGGACATCCCCGTGGCGACCGACGTCGCGACGGACATTCCCGTGGAGACCGACGTCGCGACGGACATCCCCGTGGCGACCGACGTCGCGATGGACATCCCCGTGGCGACGGACGTCCCCGTCGACGCGCCGCCCGCGTGTCCGACGCCCACGGGCGCGATCTCGCTCCCCGGCACGGTGGCGCCCCTCATGGGCACCACCTCGGGCCGGAGCATCCTCCCGGCGTCAGGCTGTCAGGGCCGCGCCGGCGGGCCGGAGCACGTGTACACGCTCACGGTCACCGCGCCCACGGGCGTGCAGCTCTCGACCGAGGGCATGGCCACGAGCTTCGACACCGTGGTCTCGATCCGGCGCACCTGCCTCGACGTCATGAGCGAGGTCGCATGCGACGACGACAGCGGTGACGCCCCTGTGGATTCGTCGTTCCTGCGTACGTCGCTCACCCCGGGCACCTACACCGTGGTGGTCGACGGCTACAGCAGCGGAATGGGCAACTACGTGCTCAACGCCTCGGCCTTCACCGTCGGCGCGAACGCCACCTGCGCTGGCGCCACAGCGCTCACCGCCACCGGGCTCACGGCCCAGAGCCTCGCAGGCGTGGTGAACAGCGCGACCACCTGCCTCACCGGCGGCGGCGGGCAGCTCTACTACACGCTGGACGTCGCGCCGGGCACCCAGGCGACGGTTCGGGCCACGCCGACGGGCATGACGCCCACGTGGACCCCGCAGCTCCGGCTGCTCGACAACTGCACGGCGACGACTTGTTTGCAGAACGCGTCGGGCACCTCGGGCATGCCGGGCACGCTGACCTTCGCCAACAACGGCACCACCATGCGCAGCTACGTGCTCTCCGTGAGCGCGTCGTCGCCGCTGGCGGTGACGGGCACCTTCGACCTCTCCCTCGCGACCCAGATGATCATGCCGGGCGCGTCCTGCGAGATGGCGCTCGACGTCACCGCGGGCATGGGGCGCACGGGTGAGAGCACGATGAACGGCGGTCCGGCCAACACCGTGTGCCAGACGGGCCTCGGGCAGCAGCGCTGGTTCCGCGTGTCGATCCCTGCGGGGCAGCGGCTCAACGTGACCGCGACGCCCGACGCGATGTCGGGCCGCCGCGCGGCCGTGCGCATCCTCGACAACTGCACGGCCACCTCGTGCCTCACCAGCACCAGCGGGACCACCAACATGGCCTCCACCGTCGGCGCCAACAACGCCGGCGCGACGGCTCGCACGGTGTTCGTCTCGGTGAGCGGTGAGAGCACCACGATGCCGATGACCTTCGGCCTCACCACGGCCACCGTGGCGCTCATGCCCTCGGGCGTGTGTGAGACTGCCGTGGCGCTCACCAGCGGCATGGCGGCCATGGGCGACACGGCCCGAGGCGTCGCGCGCCCCACGCGCTGCCAGACGAGCGACATGGGCAACGAGGTCTTCTACTCGGTGACCGTGCCCGCGGGTCAGCGCACCGCGGTGCTCGTGACGCCCGCCATGGGCGCGACCTGGCGCCCGCGCATTCGTGGGCTCACCGACTGCGGCGCGACCACCTGCTTCGCCAGCATCGCGGGCACCACCGACGGCGGCGCCGCGACGCTGAACCTCGACAACCCCTCGCAGCTCCCGCGCGCGATGATCGTGAGCGTCTCGACCACCACCGTGGCCACCGGCGGCGCGTTCACCATCACCGCGACGACCAGCGCGCTGACGCCCGCGCCCATGCCGTACTACTCGCTCTCGACCATCGCCGCGGCGTGCGACGACCTCGCCATGGGGACCGCGGTGAACCCGATCTCGGGCATGTGGGACGACGACGACGTCTCGGCAAACGCCGCACTGCCGTTCACGTTCCGCTTCTTCGACGCCGACGCGACGCACTACACCGTGACCTCCAACGGCTTCATG
Source organism: uncultured delta proteobacterium (assembly GCA_903860995.1). Lineage (GTDB taxonomy): Bacteria > Myxococcota_A > Polyangia > Polyangiales > SCUS01. The sequence goes on from CAIOSS010000415.1 coordinate 5,594, forward strand.
CAGATGCACGCGAACGCGATGGGCACCGGGCTCACGAGCTTCAGCAACGCGCTGATCCCCACGGCGGGCACGCCCAACGGGCTCATCGCCCCGTTCTGGGATGACCTCTACGCCATCGACGCCACCACCACGGTGCGCTCGGCCACGCTCGGCACCATGCCCAACCGCCGCTTCGTGATCGGTTGGAACAACTGGGAGACCGGCGAGGGCAGCGTCGGCGAGAGCCTCACCTTCCAGGCGAAGCTCTTCGAGACCACCGGGGTCGTCGAGCTGCACCACTGCAACATCGTCGGCGCGGGCCAGCGCAACCGAGGGAACTCCGCGACCATCGGCGTCGAAGACGCCATGGGCATGCGCGGCAACCTCATCGGCTACGAGTACCCGGGCATCGCCGCGACGGGTCGCGCGTTCCGCCTCACGCCGCCGGGCCCCTGATCCTCCTCCACGCGCGGCCCTCGGGGATCACCCATGGGGCCGCGCCCCCTCCCCCCCCCCCTCCGCAGTGACGTCCGATGGTCGCCGCCGGTGCGGCCGCGGCTGCGGCGTACGGGGCGGGGAGTTGGCGACCTTGCGGACGACGTCTTCGAGGTCACCGAGGTCGGCCTTTTCTTCGAGGCGATCACCGATGGCGGCGCAGCCACCGCCGTCGAAGTGCCGTACCGAGCAGGGGAGCGTGGGCGGGATCTACCCCTCGCTCACGCTCAGCCCCCGTGGCCGGGGTGCGCCCAGGGGTCGCAGCCGTTGCTGCGGTCGATCACCGACTCGCCGCGCAGCTCGCGCGCCACCACCGAGGCGGCGACCAGCCCGAAGGTGCCCGTCACCCACACCGCGCTGCCGTCGATGCACGCACCGCAGCATTCGCATCGTCTCCACCGCGTCGATCCATGGTGGGCGGTTGGTCGCCGCGGGCAGCAGTGCGGCGCCGTCCGGCTCGACGATCAACCGTGTCGGATGCGTGCGACGGCGGTGCTCGCAGATCACCTCGACGATGGCGTCATCGA